>NZ_JBVBUV010000027.1:0-44305 GCF_057445395.1 Litorivivens sp. | reverse complement strand
ACGATGAAAAGCGCCTGCGCGAGCTGGCCAATGTTATCAACACCATTCCCGAAGGGTTTTCACTGCAGCGCCAGGTCGCCAAGATCTACGAAGACCGGCGCAAGATGGCTGCAGGCGCTACTCCGATCAACTGGGGGTTTGCCGAAACGCTGGCCTACGCCACTTTGTTGGAGCAAAACTTTGCTGTGCGACTGACCGGACAGGATGTTGGGCGCGGTACCTTCTCCCACCGCCACGCCGTATTGCACAATCAGAAAGACGGCCACACCTACACGCCGCTCAAGCACGTGTCAGAAAATCAGCCGCGTTTCACCATTCACGACTCATTGCTGTCTGAAGAAGCGGTGCTGGCCTTTGAGTACGGTTATGCCACGACCCAGCCCAATACCCTGGTGATTTGGGAAGCGCAGTTTGGTGATTTTGCCAACGGCGCCCAGGTAGTTATCGACCAGTTTATCAGCAGCGGTGAATTCAAATGGCAGCGTCTGTGTGGCCTGACCATGCTGCTGCCGCACGGTTACGAAGGGCAGGGACCTGAGCACTCTTCGGCGCGTTTGGAGCGCTTCATGCAGTTGTGTGCTGAACACAATATGCAAGTGTGCGTGCCGTCCACACCAGCGCAGGTGTATCACATGCTGCGTCGGCAGATGATTCGCCCCATGCGTCGGCCTCTGATTGTCATGTCGCCGAAAAGCCTGCTGCGCCATAAGGATGCGGTATCGAGCATGGAAGAGCTGGCCAACGGCAGCTTCCAGACTGTGATTGACGAAGTAGACGACCTCGACAAGAGCAAGGTGAAGCGCCTGATTCTGTGCAGTGGCAAGGTCTACTACGATCTGGTGGATAAGCGCCGCGAACACGAGAAAAATGATATTGCGATTGTACGTTTGGAGCAGCTGTATCCGTTCCCCTACGATCGTCTAAAAGAAGTGATCGCCGGTTACCCGAATCTGAAAAAGGTTGTGTGGTGTCAGGAAGAGCCGCGTAACCAGGGTGCCTGGTATAACAGCCGTCACCGCATACTGCGCGTGGTGCACAGTTTCCGGCCAGATAAGAATCTGCTGCTCGGTTATGTGGGGCGAGACCCGTCTGCGTCACCAGCTGCCGGCTATACCGCTTTGCACATAGAACAACAGACCCGCTTTATTCATGAAGCGCTGCGTCTGGATACACACTGACAAACAGGTATTAGGAATTACTGATGACAACCGAAATCAAGGCACCCACATTTCCAGAGTCAGTGGCCGACGGCACGATTGCCACCTGGCACAAACAGCCCGGTGAAGCCTGCTCGCGCGATGAGCTGATTGTGGATATAGAAACTGACAAAGTGGTATTGGAAGTGGTCGCGCCAGCCGATGGCGTGCTCGAAGAAATTGTCAAAGGCGAAGGCGAAACTGTGCTCAGCGACGAGCTGATTGGTCGTTTCAAGGAAGGGGCAACCGCCAGTAAGCCAGCAGCTGATAAAGCCGCACCAGCCGAAGACAGCGCCGGAGCCAAAAACGGCGCTGACCTGAAGGTCAGCCCAGCCGCGCGCAAGATGATTGAAGAAAACGGTCTCGAAGCCACAGCTATTGAGGGTACCGGTAAGGGCGGTCTGATCACCAAGGAAGATGTTGTTGCTCACATGGAGCAGCCCAAGGCGACCGACAAGCCGGCACCAGCGGCGAAAGCCAGTGCGTCGCAGGCACCGGAAAAAGCCTCGCTTGACAACCTCGTGGTCGGTGAGCGGGTTGAAAAGCGCGTACCTATGACCCGTTTGCGCGCCCGTATTGCAGAGCGTTTGCTCGATGCGAGCCAGAGCACGGCCATGTTGACCACCTTTAACGAGGTGAACATGAAGCCGGTTATGGAGCTGCGCAGCCAATACAAAGAATTGTTCGAAAAAACCCATAATGGCACGCGTCTTGGATTCATGGGCTTCTTCGTCAAGGCGGCTTGTGAAGCGTTGAAGCGTTTTCCCGCGGTTAATGCCTCATTGGACGGCAATGACATCGTATACCACGGCTATCAGGACATTGGTGTTGCCGTATCTACCGACAAAGGTCTGGTAGTGCCGGTATTGCGTGACGCCGATGCGATGGGTCTGGCCAATGTAGAAGACAAGATTCGCGACTTTGGTCTGCGTGCTCGCGACGGTAAGCTCGGTATCGACGATATTCAGGGCGGAACCTTTACCATTACCAACGGTGGTGTATTTGGCTCACTGCTGTCTACGCCCATTCTGAACCCGCCGCAGACCGCGATTTTGGGTATGCACAAAATTCAGGAGCGCCCGATGGCCGTCAATGGGCAGGTTGAAATACTGCCGATGATGTATCTGGCCCTGTCCTACGACCACCGCCTGATTGATGGCAAGGAAGCAGTACAATTCCTCGTCACCATCAAGGATCTCATCGAAGACCCGGCGCGCATTTTGCTGGAAGTCTGATTATAAGCCGGTCTGTGGTGGGGGCGCCTTAGGGCGCCCGCTGACCATTCACTCGGAACACAGTTTTTATAGAAGGTTGAATTTATGTCGAAATTCGATGTTGTAGTCATCGGCTCTGGCCCCGCAGGTTATGTGGCCGCCATTCGCGCTGCACAGATGGGGCTCAAAACCGCCTGTATCGAAAAGAACAAAGGCAAGAACGGCAAGCCCGCCCACGGCGGCACCTGCTTGAACGTGGGCTGTATTCCGTCCAAGGCGCTGCTCGACTCTTCCCACAAATACGTTGAAGCGGCCCATGATTTTGCCACCCACGGCATCACCGCCAAAGATCTGAAGATCGACGTTCCTGCTATGATCAAACGCAAGGATCAGGTGGTGACCCAGCTCACGGGTGGTATCGGCGGGCTGTTTAAAGCCAATGGCGTAACGGCCATTGACGGTGCAGGCAAGCTACTTGCCGGCAAGAAAGTTGAAGTAACTAAAGAAGATGGCTCGACTGAGACTCTGGAAGCGGAAAATGTAATTATCGCTGCTGGTTCCTTGCCGGTAGAAATCCCGCCTGCCCCGATAGATCAGGACATTATTGTTGATTCCACTGGTGCGCTGGAGTTTCAGAGTGTGCCCAAGCGTCTGGGGGTTATCGGCGCTGGTGTAATCGGTCTTGAGCTGGGCAGTGTCTGGGCGCGTCTGGGTAGCGAAGTGGTTGTGCTTGAAGCGCTGCCCGATTTTCTGCCAGCCGTCGATCAGCAGATTGCCAAAGAGGCCGCCAAAATCTTTAAAAAGCAGGGCCTGGATATCCGTCTTGGTTGCCGCGTGATGGATAGCACGGTTGCCAAGAAAAAGGTGACTGTGAAATACAGCGACGGCGACAAAGAGCAGGAAGAAACTTTCGATAAATTGATTGTGGCTGTGGGTCGCCGCCCGCAAAGCCAGAATCTGCTGTCTCAAGATTGCGGTGTCAATCTGGACGAGCGCGGCTTTATTTTTGTGAATGACTACTGTGAAACCGATGCGCCCGGCGTATATGCCGTAGGCGATATCGTGCGTGGCCCAATGCTTGCCCACAAGGGCTCAGAAGAGGGTGTCATGGTAGCCGAGCGCATCGCTGGTAAGAAAACAGCTATGAACTACGATGTGATTCCGAGCGTTATCTATACTCACCCAGAAGTTGCCTGGGTGGGTAAAACCGAAGAAGAGCTGAAATCCGACGGCACGCCGTACAACGTGGGTGTGTTTCCGTTCGTCGCCAGCGGTCGCGCGCTTGCCGCCAACGATTCACAAGGCATGGTCAAGATGATTGCTCACGCCGAAACCGACCGTATCCTCGGCTGCCACATCATTGGCGCTAGTGCTGCGGATCTGGTGCAGCAAGTTGTCATTGCCATGGAATTTGGCTCCAGTGCCGAAGATATCGGGCTCACGGTGTTTGGGCACCCGACGCTGTCTGAAGCCGTTCACGAGGCCGCACTCGCGGTGGCCGGGCATGCGATTCACATTCCTAACCGGAAGAAGCGATAGACTTTTTTGCGCCGGTGTGCACCGGCGCAAAGAGAGGGGGAGAGGGCCCGGATTGGTTGATTAATAACCAGCCTGTTTGGGCTTTAATTTGCGATAGTCGTCATTTTCAGGGAAAATACGCGCCCAAATTTTGCAACTATCGCAATATTTTCGAGGGAGCAGGTCACGCACTGACAGGATGAGATCTGCTTTAAGTTCCACAGACCGAGACGGTAAAAATCATGAACCTTCACGAGTACCAGGGCAAACAACTCTTTGCCGAGTACGGCCTGCCTGTATCAAAGGGTTTTGCCTGCGATACACCAGAAGAAGCAGTAGAAGCCGCCAAGAAAATTGGCGGTGATCAGTGGGTAGTTAAAGCCCAGGTTCACGCCGGGGGCCGCGGTAAAGCGGGTGGTGTGAAGTTGGTCAGCAACACTGACGACATCAAGGCCTTCGCTGAAAAGTGGCTGGGTAAAAACCTGGTGACCTACCAGACTGATGAAAACGGTCAGCCCGTTTCCAAAATTCTGGTTGAATCCTGCACGGATATCGATCAGGAATTGTACCTGGGTGCCGTGGTAGACCGTTCTACCCGCAAAATCGTTTTCATGGCGTCCACCGAAGGTGGCGTTGAAATCGAGAAAGTTGCGGAAGAAACACCGGAAAAGATTCTTAAAGCCATTGTTGATCCGCTGACTGGCGCGCAGCCCTACCAGGGCCGTGAACTGGCGTTCAAACTGGGCCTGAATGGCGTCCAGGTTAAGCAGTTCGTAAACATCTTCCTGGGCCTTGCCAAACTGTTCCAGGAGAAAGACCTTGCGCTGCTGGAAATCAACCCGCTCGTTATCACCAGCGAGGGTAACCTTCACTGTCTGGATGCCAAGCTGAACATCGACAGCAATGCTATGTACCGCCAGCCCCAGCTGAAGGAAATGCACGACCCTTCGCAGGAAGACGAGCGTGAAGCGCATGCCGCCGAGTGGGAGCTGAACTACGTTGCGCTGGATGGCAACATTGGTTGCATGGTTAACGGTGCTGGTCTGGCCATGGGTACCATGGACATTGTGAAGCTGCATGGCGGTGCGCCGGCAAACTTCCTGGACGTGGGTGGCGGTGCTACCAAAGAGCGCGTTTCAGAAGCGTTTAAAATCATCCTTTCCGACGAAAGTGTTAAAGCCGTTCTGGTTAACATCTTCGGCGGTATTGTCCGCTGTGACCTGATTGCCGAAGGTATCATCGGCGCGGTTGAAGAAGTTGGCGTAAAAGTGCCTGTTGTTGTCCGCCTTGAAGGCAACAATGCCGATCTTGGCACCAAACTGCTGGCAGAATCTGGCCTGAACATCATTGCTGCAAACGGCCTGACCGAAGCTGCCGACGCAGTTGTTAAAGCAGCAGCGGAGGGTTAATCAATGAGTATCCTTATCAATAAAGCCACTAAAGTAATCTGTCAGGGTTTCACCGGCTCGCAGGGTACCTTCCACTCCGAGCAGGCTATTGCCTACGGCACCAAAATGGTCGGCGGTGTAACGCCCGGTAAAGGCGGTCAGGAGCACCTGGGTCTGCCAGTGTTCAACACCGTTGCAGACGCGGTTGAGGCTACTGGCGCAGAAGCCTCGGTAATTTATGTGCCGGCTCCCTTCTGTAAAGATTCCATCCTGGAAGCAGCCAACGGCGGTATCAAACTGATCGTTTGTATCACTGAAGGTATTCCCACGCTGGACATGCTCGAGTGTAAGGTCAAGTGTGACGAGCTGGGTGTACGCCTTATTGGTCCTAACTGCCCAGGCGTTATCACTCCCGGCGAGTGCAAGATCGGCATTATGCCCGGTCACATCCACCTGCCAGGCAAAGTGGGCATCGTGTCGCGTTCTGGCACTCTGACCTACGAAGCAGTCAAGCAGACCACAGACTTCGGCTTCGGTCAGTCTACTTGTGTCGGCATCGGTGGTGACCCGATTCCGGGCTCCAACTTCATCGATATTCTGGAAATGTTCCAGAACGATGAGAAAACCGAAGCTATTGTCATGATCGGTGAGATCGGTGGTACCGCGGAAGAAGAAGCGGCGGCCTACATCAAAGCGAATGTGACCAAGCCTGTGGTTTCCTACATTGCCGGTGTAACAGCACCTCCAGGCAAGCGTATGGGCCACGCCGGTGCGATCATCTCCGGTGGTAAAGGTACTGCAGATGAGAAGTTTGCTGCCCTGCAGGACGCGGGCGTTAAAACCGTGCGTTCACTGGCCGATATCGGCAAGGCACTGCAGGAAGTAACAGGCTGGTAATTCCGGCAGTTACGACTTAGAAAAGGCGGCTTCGGCCGCCTTTTTTATTGTCTGTCACTCTGTGGCGTCAATTCAGTGGTGAGATGCTTTAAGCCCCGTTAGCCGGGTGTTTCAGTGCCTCTAGACAAGCCTAGAGAAATACCTGTCTCAGCTGTTGAGTCCCCCTCGGCAACAGCCTATAGTCGGTGGATATTGTGGTGGTGATCGCCATTAACTCAAAAGCCAGGGGGGCTGAAATGATAAACCGAGGGCTGTGCTGGAATAGTGGCAGAGTACGAGAAATTCTTCTCATCGCTGTGATGTCGCTATACGCCGTTCAGAGTAGCGCTAATGTGCCTCTGGACGACCAGCGAGCGCTTTTCCGTGAAGCGGTAACCGACGCCAGGGAGGGGCGTGTAAACGAGGCGACCGCTGCAATCACGGCGCTTGGTGATTATCCTCTGGTTCCATACCTGCAGCTGGAACTGTTCAAGGCGAAACTGTTTGCGTTGTCTCACGACGAAGCAAAGGCTCAGCTCAACGAGCACGCCAATTCGATTGTCGGCTCCTACATGGAGCGGGCCTGGGTGACCCGGCTGGTGCGCAATCGTAATTGGGAGGCCTTTTTGCAATTCACCGGCAGTACGCCGCCCGGTGGTCTGCAGTGTGAGTACATAACTGCGCTGCGCGCCACAGGTCGCGATGCTGATGCAGACCGTTTTACCCGCAAGCTATGGAATACCGGTTACTCACTGCCGGAACGCTGTGACACGGTGCTGGCAAACTGGCTGTATCGGCTTTCAACCGAACAGAAAGAAACGGTTCATTGGACTCGGGCCCGCCTGGCATTGCAGCAGGGACAAAGCGGCCTTGCCGAATACCTGCTGCGCGATATTCAAAAGGCGGAACTCGCCCGGGACATTCTTACCAAGCCAGATTTACTTTATCAGAAAGGTCACGTGCTTGAGGTTAACGACTTTAATCGCTTACTGGTGATTCACACGCTGCAGCGGCTCGCCGCGAAAGACTTTCAAGCCAGTAACACGCTGTGGCATCAGCTCAACCTGCGTTTTCAGTTTACAGCCAAGGAAAACTACGCACTGCGCGATCGCTTTGCCCGAGAGATCATTGCCGGTGGTGCTGATTTCGCTCGAAATTGGCTGGATGCCAATGATCGCCAGTTTGAAGACCACTATCTTACTGAGTGGCGGGTGCGGCTGGCTTTGAAAGATCGTGACTGGGAGGCGGTACAGCGTTATATCGCTGCCTTACCGGAAAATGTTCGCCACAAAGCTGACTGGAAGTATTGGTGGGCTCGGGCCGATATTGAACAGCATCAGCGCATGACCCCTCAAGCCAAGGCCGTGCTGAATGCGCTAGCCAGTGAACGCGGTTATTACAGCTTTCTGTCAGCGGACCTGCTGCGCAAGAAATACCAGCTCGGTGGCGAGCGCACGGTTAACACCAAGCTGATTCCCGAGGTGGAGAATCTGCCGGGCATGTTGCGTGCCCGAGAGTTGCATTGGCATGGGTTTGTCGCCAATGCCGACACCGAGTGGCGACGCGCGGTGCGCTCCCTGAGTCAGGAGCAGCAAGTGGCCGCTGCGCAAATGGCGCTCGACTGGGGCTGGTCAAACGCGGCCGTGTTGACGGCACTGCGTGCTAAGGAATGGGATGACCTGGAGCTACGCTTTCCGCTGGCCTTCCAGGAAACGTTCGAACAAAGCGCCAGCAATGCCGGAATAGAGCTCAATTGGGCCTATGCGATAGCCCGTCAGGAGAGCGCATTTGCCGAACACGCCCAATCGCGTGTTGGTGCGCGTGGCGTGATGCAGTTAATGCCTTCAACCGCGCGCGGCGTTGCCCGTGACATGGGGCGCGCCTATCCTACTCTCGGCGATTTGCACACGCCCGCAATCAATATCGAAATGGGCACCTACTATCTAGGGCAATTGCGCAAGGAGTTCGGCGGTAACCACATATTGGCCACGGCCGCGTACAACGCTGGCCCGCAACGGATAAAACGTGTACTGGAGCGGCAAACGGAAGTGATACCGGCCGATATCTGGATAGAAAACCTGCCCTATGGTGAAACCCGGGAGTACATCAAGAATGTACTGGCCTTTAGTGTGGTATATGGACTTAAACTGAAAGGCTGTAAATCTCCAAGTGTGCAAACCGGCTGCAATGCCTATGGAGACGGCCGCTATGCGGTTATCGCGCCAAATCTGTATGTTGCCGACAAAGACGCAAACACCGATGGCGTGCGGCGGGCAGAGGACCTCTAACGCTACGGCTTTGTAACTGGTAATATTAACGATTATTTCTCCGGCGCAAGCGCTGCGCCGGGTGTTCGTTATGGGAGTGCCGGCAGGCAGTATCCAGCCAGCTTATGAAAGTTACCCCGTCAGTAACACGCGCCACCGTTCCCGCTGATGCCCTTGTATCCATTCGGCAGCTCAATGCCTGTCGTATACTGGTCATCAACAGCAAAGGCGGCGCAGGTAAGACCACTGTTGCAACCAATCTGGCGGCTTGGCTGGCAGCACGTGGCGAACAGACAACGCTTATCGACTCAGATCCGCAGGCGTCTGCCCAGCAGTGGGTAAAATCCCGGAACTCTACGTTGCCCAATGTCTACGGCGTCCACTTGGACAGCACGGCAAAAACTACGCGTAGTTTTCAGTGGCGCGCGCCGCGTTCTACGCGCTGGCTGATCACCGATTCAAGGCCCGGCCTGAGTGGCGCTGACCTCAATGACATGGTTGCCGACCACGACCTGCTGGTCATACCTGTATTGGCTTCAGATATTGATATACGCGCCAGCGCACGCTTTATTGGCGAATTGCTGCTGACGCCTATCATGCGTCATAGTCGGCGGCCGGTGGTTGTTGTGGCAAACCGGGTAAAGCGGCAGACCAAAGCCTGGGAGCGGCTGCAAAAATTCCTTATCAGTCTCAACATTCCTTTTCCCGCAACCTTGCGAGATACCCAAAATTACGTGACTGCCTTTGTTGAAGGGAAGGGTATCGGTGATTTTCCAGCGCATAAAACGCATCGAAGAGATCAGGAAGACTGGAAAATGCTGTTGGAGTGGTTGGAAGGGGAGAGTGTAGCGGTGAAATCCTCGGTGAAATAACGGCAATATTTAGTGGTGGGCACTAGCGCCACGCGTCGCGCTGTATTGGGTTTTCAGTAGGTATAAGCACTGATGTACCGGCGACGTCGACGGTCAATAATGCACTCTACAATCATTGTGTCTGCCACGTGGCCTTTGTCGCCTGTAGCGGCAAGGATATAGCATGAAGTCTCCCGGGCTGCCGCGCGATGAATCGACCCGCTTGGCGACGCTACACTCTATAGACATACTCGACTCCTCTCCCGAAGAGCGTTTTGACCGGCTAACCCGACTCGCGCAGCGCATGTTCCGCGTACCGATTGCACTGGTCAGCTTGATAGATGAAGACCGGCAGTGGTTCAAATCCTGTGTCGGTCTCGATGTCGCAGAGACACCCCGTGATATTTCATTCTGTGGACACGCTATACTGGGCGACGAAATTTTTCTCGTCGAAAACGCGCTGCTCGACGAACGCTTTGCCGATAATCCTCTGGTCAGCGGTGCTCCCCATATTCGTTTTTATGCGGGTTGTCCACTGCGCTATTTCGACGGCAGTCGATTGGGAACCCTCTGCATTATCGACACCAAGTCGCGCACGCTGGCTCCGGAAGATCGGCTTGCACTGAAAGATCTGGCTGAGCTGGCCGAGCGAGAATTGGCGGCCGTAGAATTGGCAACGCTAGACGATCTTACGGGCCTGCCAAATCGACGAGGTTTTCTGACGATGGCGGAAAAGGCCGTTAACCTTTGCGATAGGGAGTCCATTCCTGAATCCCTCGTGTTTCTCGACCTCGATGGGTTTAAAGATATCAATGATCGTTATGGTCACGCCGAAGGTGACAAAGCACTGCTTACCTTTGCCAACTTGATCAAAAGCAGTTTCAGGAAGTCGGATATCTGTGCAAGGTTGGGAGGCGACGAATTTGCCGCGCTGCTGCCTAAAGCGACCGCCGCACTAGCGAAGGAATCGATCGTTCGTCTTCGGGAATCAGTGGCAGAACACAACGCCAAAGCCCAAGCCGGCTATGACCTTGCGTTCTCGGAGGGGATTGTCGAGGTTGATCGCGGTTACAACACCACCATAGAGGCGTTGTTGTCGCAAGCTGATGCAAAAATGTATCGAGAAAAACGAAAATCCGCCTCAGGCGCAGATGTCTATTGTGCACCCCACCGCGAATAGTCCCCCAAACCTTCCCAGCACAGCACAATCAGTAAGTGGGGGCGTTAATACGCTCTAGGGTTACATTCATTGTGCGCAGCTCAACCGGATCGCCAAACTGCGTGTAGATGGCCACATCTGCGGCGTCTCGGCCGTAGGCAATGGCTATTCGCCCGCCTTGAACATTGGGCTGGGTTGGGTCAAAGGTATACCATCTGCCGCCCACATAGGCTTCAAACCAGGCATGTAAATCCATTGGCTGAAGGTTCTCCAGGTAGCCCACCACCAATCTGGCCGGAATAGAGAGTGCGCGACAACACGCAATGCCTAAATGCGACATATCGCGACATACAGCCTGTGATTGTTCATTCACCTCGCAGGCGCTGACAATAAGCTGTCCCGACCCCGGCGTGTATGCAATGGTTTGGCGAATGTATTCCACAATCGCGCTGCATTGATCGTAGCCGGGTGCTACGCCTGCCGTGATGGAGGCCGCCAGCTGGGTGCACCGATCAGACTCGCAAAACCGGCTGGGATATAAGAAAGGTAGTGTTTCCTCGGGCAACTGCTGCACCCCAATAAAATGCGCGCCGGGCGCTATATCGGCGGCTTCTGCTGTTTCAACATCAAACGAAGTGAACACAGAAAATGGCCCAGCCGGTGCTACCAAACGCTGGCACAGATTTCCAAAAGGATCTGTAAATTCAATCGCTGAGACGCTGGGGGTTAACAGATACTGTTCGCGCCCAACCCACTGCTGCCAGCCGCTGCGTGGCCGCAACGTAAAAATAAAGGGAGTGGCAACTTGGCTGTAGAACTCAAGCAAACAGGTGGCACGCATCCACATAAAACACCCCAACCGCTGCGGAGCTGAATTGGCTTCTACTCTACCATCCTTGTAGTAGCTGCTGATACCGGTAAAAAGCGTTTAAAAACACAACCGAGAGAAGCGTTACCCTGTCCATTCAACGCCGGTAGCGTAGGGCTGGCGATACCTCGACGGTATAGCACCGAGCCAATTGCCAATGTTGCTATGCAAAGTGCGTTACGCAATGCTGTTTTGTAAGGTATCAGTCACCCCAGAACTTCCACCACTTCTTACGGTTTGCGTCTCTGGATTCCTGTCCCTTAGCGGAGCCCTTATTCAGCTCCTTTTGTTCCTGCTCAGATTTCTTGGCGCGCTGCTTGTCTGCCCCCTTTAATTCGTCAGACTTTTTGGCTTTGTCGGCTTTCTCCATCTTTTCTTCCATGCTGTGGATGCCTTCTTCAATATCCTCGTTGGCATCCTGCATGGCTTTACGGGCATCTTTTTGCTCGGTCGTCTGCTTGCTTTTGCCTGCCCAATCGGGTTTTTCAGCAAAGGCGGCCGGTGTAAGCAGGGCCGAAATGCACAGTGCTATAGAAAGTATTTTCATTGATTGCTCCTGAAGAGTGTTAATAAAACCTGCCTTAAGAGCTGAGAAAGGCGCTATAGATTATGCGCACACGGCTTTGTCAGGTTAAATGAATAAAAACCACGATTAAGGTGTTAACCAGAAAGATTATAGCCTAGTGCGCCAATACAGAATTGAATTATCCCCAACGTCACGAAGTGTCGGTTCTTGAGTGATAAGTAGGAAAAGTGAAGTAGGCAGCAGTATTCATTAGCTGAGATGTACTTGCTCGTGATTATCCGAAGTCGGGGCGTATTAACCGAGTAATTAAGTTCCGAGGCTTCTTTAATTCGTCTCACGTGCAGCCCCATTTTATAGCACTAGCGTATGGCATTAACCCGGGCTTAAATTCCAGGCTAAAACCTGTATCGCTAGTTTTGATACGGTGCTTGAGTTCGTATTGGGGGTTGAGCGGGGTAGTGCTAACGCGGTGTGAATGGTTTTTACAACGTCCAGGTTGCCCAAGTCTTTCAGCTTGGTGGTAATGGGTGAGGGGTTTAGTCCCTCACCCTGTTTACCTTCCCAAACGGGAGAAAGATGTCTAACGATTTAACCGGTTTTCGATAAGTTCGTCCACGACTGCTGGGTCTGCCAGTGTGGAAGTGTCGCCAAGGTTATCCAGTTCGTTGGCCGCTACTTTGCGCAAGATGCGACGCATGATTTTGCCCGAGCGGGTTTTTGGTAAACCGGGCGCCCACTGGATTAAATCCGGTTTGGCGATGGGGCCAATTTCTTGTACACACAAGTGAACAAGCTCTCTCTTCAGTGCATCGCTCGGTTCGTTTCCGCTGATGAGAGTGACATAGCAGTAGATGCCCTGGCCTTTTACATCGTGAGGGTAGCCCACCACGGCGGCTTCTGCCACGGCTTCGTGCAGTACCAGTGCGCTTTCCACTTCGGCGGTACCCATGCGGTGGCCAGACACATTCAATACGTCGTCAACGCGACCGGTTATCCAGTAGTAACCGTCTTCATCGCGGCGGGCGCCGTCACCGGTAAAGTAGTAGCCGGGGTATTGGCTGAAGTACGTGTCGATCAATCGCTGGTGATCACCGTAGACCGTGCGAATCTGGCTGGGCCAGCTGGCTTTGATGACTAGATAGCCGGAGCCGGGGCCATCAATTTCCTTGCCGTCCTGATCGAGCAGTGCGGGCTGCACACCAAAAAAAGGTTTAGTGGCTGAGCCCGGTTTGGTGGCAATGGCACCGGGCAGGGGAGTGAGCATCTGGGTGCCGGTTTCGGTCTGCCACCAGGTGTCGACAATGGGGCAGCGTTCTTCGCCCACGATGTGGTAATACCATTCCCAGGCTTCGGGGTTGATGGGTTCGCCTACCGTGCCCAGCAAGCGCAGGGATTGGCGCGAGGTTTTGGTGACGTAATCGTTGCCGGCGCCCATCAACGCGCGAATGGCGGTGGGTGCGGTGTAGTAGATATTTACCTTGTGTTTGTCGATAACCTGCCAGTGGCGAGAGGCGTCAGGGTAGGTGGGTATGCCTTCAAACATGACCGAGATGGCGCCGTTGGCCAATGGGCCGTAAACAATATAGCTGTGGCCGGTAACCCAGCCGACGTCCGCGGTGCACCAGTAGATGTCGCCGTCGTGGTAGTCGAAGGTGTATTTGTGGGTGATGGCAGCTTGCAGCAAATATCCGGCGGTTGTGTGCAATACGCCTTTGGGTTTGCCGGTAGAGCCTGAGGTATAAAGAATAAACAGGGGATCTTCCGCATCCATCCATTCCGGTTCGCAGTCGCTAGCGGCATTTTGGGTAGCTTCGTGGTACCAGAGGTCGCGGCCATCGTGCCAGCCTATGTCGCCGCCGGTGCGTTTGACTACCAGACAGGTTTCGATGGAAGGGCAATGTTCAAGGGCTTTGTCGGTATTGGCCTTGAGCGGTATCCTTTTGCCTCCGCGCACACCTTCATCGGCAGTTATTACCAGTTTGCAGGCGGAATCGTTAATACGGTCTTTGAGCGCTTCGGGTGAAAACCCGCCGAATACCACGGAGTGGATCGCACCTATCCGGGTGCAGGCCAGCATGGCGTAGGCGGCTTCGGGAATCATCGGCATATAGATGCACACCCGGTCACCCTTGCCCACACCACGTGCTTTCATGGCGTTGGCCAGTTTGCATACCTGTTCATACAGCTCGCGATAGGTAATGGTTTTGTCGTCGGTGGGTTCGTCGCCCTCCCAGATAATGGCGGACTGGTCGCCGCGTGTAGCCAGATGTCGGTCTATGCAGTTGTAGCTTACATTGAGTTTGGCGCCTTCAAACCAGGCGGCCTCGCCTTTAGCGAGGTTGTAACGGGAAACCTGATCCCATTCTTTGTGCCAGCTTATAAAATCGCGGGCCTGTTCTGCCCAGAACACATCAGGCTGTTCAACAGACTGCCGGTACATCTGTTCGTATTTGTCGGCAGTAATGTGGGCCTTGGCGGCGAATGTATCTGGTACTGGGTAGGTTTTCACTTGCATGGCTAACACCCTGTCCTTTATCGGTTTTTTTCGAAGTGAGATCGCTTGAGCATAGCGACTATAAAAGCTGAGTTGAAGAGCGAAATCGTCAATTTGGTGTAATTGTAGGCTTACAGAACAATCTTGTTCAGCTCTTCCATTAGGTAGTCGATAAACAGCCGTACCTTGATGGGCAGATGCCGCTGCTGGGGATACATGATCCATACCGGCTGCGGATACTGGCTCCACTCGGGCAATACCTGTGTGAGGTTGCCTTGGGAAATGTCTTCCATCACCGAGAAGAACGGCAGGCTGGCAATGCCCAGCCCACAGCGCGCTGCACTAAGCAGGGCGGCACCATTGTCGCTGCGCCAGTTACCCTCCGGCTGAATTTGTACGGTTTCTTCGCCGTTGCTCAGATACCAGAGAGAATCTACACCCACTAGGCAGTTGTGCTGGTTTAACGCTTCGAGTGAATCGGGTGTGCCATGCGCTGCGAGATAGTCCGGGCTGGCCACCAGGTAGTTAAAGTTATCGGCCAGCTTGCGGGCTACCAGCGTAGAGCTTTTCAGTTCGCCGTAGGCTACAGAAAGGTCGTAGCTCTCCTTCACCAGGTCGGGTTGTGCGTCGGTAAAATCCAGCTGTACATGCAAACGCGGAAATTGCTTGGTGAAATTGGCGAGAATGGGAACTAGAAAGCGTTCCTGAAAGGAGCCGGAGATGTTCACTTTGAGATTACCGCGTGGCTCGTTGCGCGACAGCGCCAGGTCTTCTTCGGCCTTCTCGAAGGTGTCAATGGCGTGCTTGCTACGCCGGTAAAACTGCTGGCCTTCGTCGGTGAGGGCCAGACTGCGCGTTGTGCGCAGTAGCAGGCGGGTGCCGAGGCGGTCTTCGAGTCGCGAAATCAGTTTGCTGACTTGCGAGGTAGACATGTTCAGGGTCTTGGCGGCCTCGGTGAAACTGTGGTGTTCAACCACCTGCACAAACTCGTAGATTCCGTCCCAGCGCGCCATTAGCGGCTCCCAATGATCGTGTTATTGTTTCTTCAGAGGCAATAATGTTTTGCGGCATCGTATCTTAAAGGTCGGGCCCTCACAATCTAGACTTTCCCTATTGCGAGAAAACCGGAAGGCCACTATGTACGATCTGATTATAAAAAACGGCACCGTTGTAGACGGTACAGGCAGCGCAGCCCGCAGCGCTGATATTGCGGTTCAGAACGGCGTTATTGTGTCGGTGGGCAAGGTGCAGGGTGATGCGCGCCAGACCATCGATGCCAATGGTAAGCTGGTTACCCCCGGCTGGGTGGATACCCATTCCCATATGGACGGTCAGGCCAGTTGGGACGCCTATTGCAGTCCGGCATCCAATCACGGCATTACCACGTTGATCATGGGTAATTGCGGCGTGGGTTTTGCGCCCTGCAAACCCACCGAGGCCGCCCGCCAGCAGATGATTGAGGTGATGGAGGATGTTGAAGACATTCCCGGCGCCGCGCTCAGTGAAGGCATTGACTGGCAGTGGGAGACCTTTCCCGAATACCTGGATGCACTGGACAAGATGCCGCGAGCCATCGATATCGGTGCTCAGGTTCCACACTGTGCGGTTCGCACATATGTGATGGGGGATCGGGGAACCAATAACGAACCGGCCAGCGACGACGATATAAGCAAAATGATCGACATTGTGCGCGAGGGCATTGATGCCGGCGCGATTGGTTTTACCACCTCGCGAACCGAGCTGCACACGACTCGCCACGGCCAAGTCATGCCGGGTACCTACGCGGACGCAAATGAACTGCTTGGTATTGGTAAAGCGATTGGTGACATCGGTAAGGGTATTTACGGGCTGGTGTCAGACTTTCACAACTGGCGTGAAGAAATGGAGTGGATGAAGCGGCTCTCCATCGACAATAACTGCCAGGTCAATTTTGTGCTGTTTTTCCGCGAAGAAAAAGATTGGGAACGGGTAGAGCAGCAGCTGGCATATGTGCGCGAAGCGGCAAAAGACGGTGCTCGACTGATTCCGCACGTGGGTGCCAGGCCGGTGAATATCTTAATGGCGTGGGACGGTACGGTTCATCCCTTTATGTTTTCGGCCGCTTTTGCCGAGCTGGCAGGGCTGCCGCGCGAGGAGCGCCTCGCAAAACTGCGGGACCCGGCTGTTCGACAAGCCATTGTTGAAGAACCGCGAATGGAAACCGGAGGCGATTTCTTTCTTGAAGCCATTACCAATGGTTACGACAACCTTTACGTAATGGACGACGTGCCCAACTACGAACCAGCCTACGAAGACAGTATTGAATATAAGGCCAAGACAGCGGGCGTGTCTCCCCAAGCCTATGCCTTTGACGCGCTGATGGAAAAAGATGGCAAGCAGATGATCTACTGCCCACTGTTTGGCTATGGAGCGCGCGATCTACGCAGACAGATGGCCATGCTGCAGGACGAGAGCACCGTTATCAGCCTGGCGGATACCGGCGCCCATTGTGGCGTGTTGTCCGATGCGAGTGTGCCCACCTATCTGCTGAGTTATCTGGTACGGGACCGCCAGCGCGGTGAGCGTTTTACGTTGGAGCGTGCTGTGCAAATGCACACGCAGGAAACTGCCCGCTGCATGGGCCTGAACGATCGCGGCACCTTGGAAGTGGGTATGAAAGCCGATATCAACGTGATTGATTTTGATGAGCTGCAAGTGTTACCGCCGGAGGTGATTTTTGACCTGCCCGCTGGTGGCCGTCGGGTTTTTCAAGGCGCCAAAGGTTACTTGTATACCTTGGTAAGCGGCGAAGTGATTATGGATCACGGTCGGCCCACCGGTGCGTTGCCCGGGCGGTTGATTCGCGGAGCCCAGGAAAAACCACAGCAAACAGTTGCTGCTTAGTTGTCTCGCAGCGTGTAGGCGAAGGTTTCGGTGGCGCATTCGCTTGCAAGGCAAGCTACCACCGGTTGTGCTACGGCGTGTAGTAGCCATTCTTGCGCTGATTACCGGCGGCTCTGCTGGTATTGGTCTGGCCTGTGCCAAACGCTTTGACCGTGAAGGCGTCACTATCGACGCCTTCATATAGGGTCGACGTAAAGGCAAGCATGCAAGGTGAAATGAAAATAGGGCGATTCGTAAAGCCCGAAGAAATTGCTGCTCCTGCCAATTTTGGCGCCTCAGAGTAAGGGGCGTATATTACCAATCACTCATACTCGGCAGGTCATCCCCGCGGCGTGGTTCAGATGATGCAGTTAGCGTAGGCGAGCGTGCGCTCGCTTAGCAGCCAATTGTCGCGATCTTGGCGATACAATAACGCAGTATTCATTTCCCGCGTCCTTATTTTCTTATCTCTTTAAACGCGCATCCGCTCCAGGTAGGCGCTTTTCACATCAGCGCTTTCTCCCGTGGCCGTCATTTCGACGGATTCGCCGCTAAAAGCGCGTGTCGGTAAGTCAAACAGTGACATTTTGCAGCTGTTTTCCGCAACAGAAACGGCGCTACTGTAGACAGGCGTTTTGGAAAAACACTGGAGGCGTGTCGTGAGAACAGCAGCGAAAAAAGTGATGATTCTAGGCGGCGGTAAAATTGGTAGTGTGATTGCCCGTTTGCTCTCTGCTACGCCTGACTACCAGGTAACGCTAGGTGATGCCAATGCACTGGCCTTGCAAAAGTTCGAGCGCGCCAGTGGTATTCCAACCCGGCACATGGATTGCACTGATGTTGCCGACCTGCGCCGGTGTTTACGCAGTCACTTCGCAGTGATTAGCGCTCTGCCTTATCACCTAACCGCCAGTGTTGGCCATGTGGCGGCGGAGCTGGGGGTTCATTATTTTGACCTTACCGAAGATGTTGCCAGCACCCGAAGCATCAAGGCTCTGGCCGAAACGGCGAGCAGCGTACTGATGCCGCAATGCGGTCTTGCGCCGGGATTTATCTCCATTGTGGCCCATGATCTTGCCAAGGGGTTTGATTCACTCGATGCCGTCGAACTACGCGTGGGAGCCTTGCCACAATTTCCATCCAATGCGCTGAAATACAATCTCACCTGGAGCACGGAAGGGTTGATTAACGAATACTGCCGCCCTTGCGAAGCGCTTGTTAATGGCGAGCTAACCGAAGTACCACCGCTTGAACAACTAGAACATTTTTCACTGGACGGTGTTGAGTATGAGGCGTTTAACACCTCGGGCGGGTTGGGTACCTTGTGCGAAACCCTTGCTGGCAAGGTCAACAGTCTTAATTACCGTTCAATTCGCTATCCCGGCCACCGCGACTTAATGAAAGTGTTGTTGGAAGATTTGAAGCTTGCCGACCGACAGCATTTGTTGAAGGAGCTTTTCGAACATGCTTTACCGGCCACCCAGCAAGATGTGATTGTCGTATTTGCCACGGTGAAAGGCTGGAAGCTGGGGCGTTACTTGCAGGAGAGCTACGCCAATAAAATTTACGCGCGCGAATATGCAGGGCAGTGGCTCAGTGGAATTCAGCTTACTACCGCGTCCGGGGTCTGTGCCGTGGTGGATATGGTGGCCAATGGCCAGCTACCTGACAAAGGGTTCGTTCGCCAAGAGCAGGTGAGCTTGCAAGATTTTCTGGATAATCGCTTTGGGCGCAATTTTATGAACACGCGAAGTGGCTCTACACCAGATCAACACAGTGAGGTGGCGTAATGAGTACTCGGGTAGCACAAGTAGCTGGATTGGATGGGGCTGCAAGGCTCGATGTTTATTCTCCTATTGACGGTAGCTTACTTGGGTGTGTTGAACAGGATACGGCGGCGTCTGTTGAACACAAAGTAGCGCAGGCTCAACGTGCCTTCTACCAATGGCGATGTGTTCCGGCGCCCCAGCGCGGGGAGCTTGTGCGGCGTCTGGGCGAAGCCCTTCGTCTACACAAATCAGAGCTTGCTGAGTTGGTCACCAGAGAGTGCGGCAAAATTTACCAGGAAGGTTTGGGCGAAGTTCAGGAAATGATCGATATCTGCGACTTTGCGGTGGGCTTGTCGCGCCAGCTGTACGGCTTGACCATTGCTTCGGAGCGCCCTGAGCATCATATGCAGGAACGCTGGCAGCCAATGGGTGTAGTGGGTGTTATTACCGCGTTTAATTTTCCGGTAGCGGTATGGGCATGGAATACAGCAATTGCTTTGGTCTGTGGCAATGCGGTGGTCTGGAAGCCTTCGGAAAAAACACCCTTAACCGCAAAGTATTGTCTCAATCTATTTGAGCAGGTAGCTCAAGGTGTTGAATCCGGCGTGCCCAACGGGCTGGTTAGTGTTGTCTATGGTGGCGCATTGGCTGGTGAGCACCTTGTCGACGACAAACGTGTGGCGTTAGTCAGTGCCACCGGTAGCACTGCGATGGGGCGCATTGTGGCCCAGCGCGTTGCAGCTCGGTTTGGACGAAGCCTGTTAGAACTCGGTGGGAATAATGCGCTCATTGTCGCGCCCACTGCCGACCTTGATATGGCCCTGCGAGCTACTGTGTTTGGTGCGGTGGGCACCGCCGGACAACGCTGTACGACAACGCGTCGTTTGCTGATACATGAGCAGGTATATGCGCAGTTTGTCGAAAAACTGAAATCGGTATTTAGCGCTATTCCGGTCGGCAATCCGCTGTCGGCAGAAACGTTGGTAGGCCCATTGATAGATGGCGACGCCTACAAAGCGATGCAGAGTAGTCTGGTTGCCGCGCGCAGTGCCGGTGCCCGGGTGTTAGGCGGAGAGCGGGTGTATCTGGAGTTTGATAACGCCTGGTACGTTACGCCGGCGTTGGTTGAGGTAACCCAGCAACACGACTTCATGCTGACTGAAACTTTTGCGCCGATACTGTACGCGATGCCTTACCGCGAGTTCGATCAGGCGATTGCTTTGCAAAACGCGGTGCCGCAGGGATTGTCGTCAGCTTTATTCAGCAATGACGTGCGTGAGACCGAGCATTTTCTTTCAGCCGTGGGCAGTGACTGCGGAATTGCCAATATCAATATCGGTACCAGTGGGGCCGAGATTGGCGGTGCCTTTGGCGGTGAAAAGGAAACGGGGGGTGGCCGGGAGTCGGGGTCCGATGCCTGGAAGGCCTATATGCGGCGTATGACCTCGACCATTAACTATTCCCGCGAGCTGCCGTTAGCTCAGGGTATCCATTTTGATATCGACGCCATTCTCGATGGCAGCGTTCATTAGCGTCAGTAATACACAGAGGAGTCAAGAACATGCTCTCTAACTGTAACGCCATGCTTTGCGCGTGCTTGGGTGAGCGCGATGCTAACAATCTGATGGCGATGGTTGAGCATCCTGCGTTTTCAGATGACGCGGCTTGTCAGCGCGGGGAAATTGCCCATAGCTTGAACCTGCTGCTGCTGGCCGATTTGCTAGAGCGGGTTCCTCTAGCGGCGATGTATGTAGCGGAGCGGTGTGCTGCGGGTGAGCGCTTGTTCCTTGATCACGGTGCGGTGCGCTCTATTGTGGGTGCCGCCGTCGGTCTCCCCGCGGGTCGCCGACATTTTGCGCGCCTGCTGGAACCGCTGGGCTATTACCAGAATTCGGTGTACCCCTTAAAACGACTTAAGATGACGGGCTACTCCTATACCCATCGGGATTATCCCGAGGAGATTGGGCAGTTCTTTGTCAGCGAGCTTGATATCTGCCAGTTTGATGGCACTTTCCAGGCAGCGGCGCACGCTGTATTTGACAGCGCGTGTGACCCCTTGTCTGAGGGCTCGCGGCAATTACTCAACAAGCTGTCAGTGAATAACAGCCTCACGTTATCGGAAGCGCAGCGCTTGCTGCCGCAGCTGATGGCCTGCTTTCGTCGCCTTCACGCGTTGCCCGGCAGAACGCATTACGAAACACTCAAAATGTATTCTGCGGAGGCCGCCTGGATTGCCACAGAAGGTAGTGCCTACAACCATGTGACCGATCGTATTGACAGTGTTGACGCGTTTTCTGACTTGGCACATAAGCGGGGTCTCCCAATCAAAGAGAAGGTGGAAGTCTCGGCGCAGGGCAGTGTGCGCCAGACCGCGTTTCGCGCAGCCAATGTCATGCGACCGCTGCTGAATGACGATGGGCTGGCCGAATTGGTACCGGTTCCGGGCGCATTTTTCGAATTTATCTCCAGAGACCGACTTGCAGACGGCTCTCTGGATCTCCGGTTTGACGCCAGTAATGCCCAGGGTATCTTTAAAATGACGGATTCTGCGGCCTAACGCTCCTGCCTCTAAAGTTACTGTGTCTAAAGTGGCATCCCATAAAGTGGCTTCCCTTAAAGTGAACCGTGTAGTCAAGGTTGTAGAGCGGGCAGCCCATCATCTGTGGTCGCGGCTCTTGCGCCGCTAACGCGCTAATAGTCCCCTGTCAGACAGCAGTTACAGGTAACCCGTTGCCCCCCCAAAAAACGCCAGACGCGGTTATTCATTCCGTTACCATTGCGTCTCTGCTCGAGCAGGTGTTTAATTTTCTCTGTCGCGTCGCTGTGTTGGTCGTTTCGGGCATCCATGTCGAAATGCCGGTGACTCTAGGCTGTTGGGGGCTCAGGGGTGATTAATGGACGAAATCGATAGACGCATGATTGCATTGCTGCAGAAAAATGCCCGCGAGTCGCTAGCGGAATTGTCGCGACAACTTGGCGTTTCCCGCTCCACGCTGAAAGACCGTCTGAAGCGGCTAGAGCAAAAAGGCATCATTGAAGGCTACAGTCTCACCCTTAATCGGGAATTCAAAGGACGACGCATTCGCGCCCATATAATGATCACCATCGAGCCAAGTCGCTACAGTGCGATTGTGGGTGAGCTGGAGGCGATGCCCGGTTTCCAGAGCCTATATGCGGTTAGCGGTGAATACGATTTAATCGGCATACTGGAAACCGATAGCACCGAAGAGATGGATTGTCTGATTGACGGTATTGGGTCTGTTAGTGGTGTGCAGGCTACGCGATCGTTTATTGTTTTCTCTACCAAGTTTGAAAAATTCTGAAGTGGGCGGCCTTCGCGTCAGGTGGCGGGTACGCGCGTGTGCGTAGTCGACGTAGCGCCTCAACAGGTTTCTGTCATAGCCATTCCCGCATAACAATGATAGGAAAACGGGTTTAATGTTTAAGTTGTCAGTTTTGAATCTTGTGCATTTCACACTATGGCTGCGCCCATTTTTGTGGGGTGGCGTATTGCTGTTGGGCAGCCCGTCAACGTTTGCCAGTGAACTGCCTGGTGCGCGGTTTTACGGGCAGTTTGATGTGGGGGCGCGCTATAGCAAAACGGGAGGTGATGGCGGGTGGCATGTGGACAGTCGCGGCTCGTATATCGGTGTGGTGGGTGATTTCAAACACTCCGAGGACGTGTCAGTTATCTATCAGTTGGAATATGAGGTAGATCTGGATGGCGACAGCAATGACACCTTTGTGCGCAACGACAGTTTTCTGGGGGTGCAATCTCATTTGGGGACGCTGAGGGCCGGTGTCATGGAAACGCCACTGCGTCATTTGGCAAACGCGGTAGATCTTTTCTCGGATACCTTAGGTGATCCGTCTGAACTCTGGAATGGTGATATTCGCACCAGTGACACGTTGTACTACCAAACACCTGTGTCTTCACTGATACGTGCAGAGGTGGCGCTGGTGGCCTCTGAGAACGGCGATACCGCAGCAGGAGAGGAACGTCGTGATGGTTATTCGGCAGCGCTGTGGCTAGAGCGCGACGGTGCAGGTATCGCCGTAGCTGCAGAGCGACACATTGAAGCCAACGATTTGTCGCGACAGCGCATTGCAGCACACTGGACTGCCGGTGTTGTGCGACTCGGTGCTGCAGTTGAGCGAGAATCGCGTCCGGCTCAATCGTCGGCGCTGGCTAAGATTGCCAGCGTTGCGCTTGATATGGGGCAATGGTTGGTGAAAACCCAATACGGGAAATCTGATATCCAACAGCGCAGTGAGTATCTTGGCAGTATTGGCGTAGATTTCTTGCTGCAAGAGAGGCTGACTGTCTATACCAATCTGCATCGGCATCAGGCTTCTACGGTTGCTGATTTCGTGAGTTTGGAAGCCGGTGTTCGCTTCGCCTTATAGCATTTTGGAGCGATGTAAAAGGCGTTGCAGGGCGGCAACAGTGTGTGTCGCGTGTGCACGTCACTCGCGGTTAAGTATGCGTGTTAACAATGAAACAGCGCACAAACCGGTTTTTTAGCAGCGTTCTTCGCTTTCTAACGATTTCACCTGAACCTAGTATCGACGCTGATAGTGGCGGCGACCTTCGATAACAACCTGTAAACACCGTTTACAACGATAACTCAACAAACCAGCTTTTCCCCGTGTGAAAACCTGAACCCGATACAGCGCGCAGGCGTTGTATCGAGCTGTCATTTGTTGGAACGACGGTCACTTGCCAGGCAGTAATTATTTACGGTGGATGATCCCTTTAATGTTTAAAGCCCTTTTTCGAACCTCTTTTTTATTAGCCTTAATTCTTCTGACTGTATTCCATGTTCAAGCAGAACAGCTCACTGAGCTACGTCAAAATCGTGTGGAGATGGTGGGCGCCGGCCCCGCCGGTCCAACCAATAAGACTTATTATTCAGTGCGTGCCTATGGCAGCGGCGCCCATGATGCCATACACGACCTTAGTGCTTCCCAGCAGGGCAGTGGTTACCGCATATTTTCTGCGTATATGAAAGATACCGGTGCGCGTTGGGTTTACTTAGCTACGCGGTTGCGTAGTGGAGAAATTCGTCGAACGTACTTTGATCTAGTGACTGGGGGCGTCGGTGCGCGAGCTCCAGGCCATGAAGTGGGTTTCAGTGCGCAGGGGGGCGGCTGGTATCGCGCCTCACTCGGGTTTGATGTGAGCAACGTGACCACGGTGTATGTGGGTATTGCGCAGACTAATGGTGTGCCGTTCTTTACCGCAAACCATGGCACTGATCGAATTTATCTGTCGGATGTGCGTTACGAGTCACCGGCGGCTCCGCCTGAGGCGGCGCGTGCGGCACCGTCCGCACCGAATGCAGCGGCCACTCGCGGGCTTTGGGTGTGGAAGGCGGACACGGTGCTCAACAGCCAGCGTCGCCAAGAGTTGTTTACCTTTGCCGCCAATCGAGAGCTCAATGCACTGTATGTCGACGCGCGTACCCCGGTGCTGCACAATCAGGGAGCTCTGGCTGAATTTATTCGCATGGCAAAGGCACGCGGTATAGCGGTGGAGTTAGTGTTTGGTAAACCAGAATGGGCGCTGTACTACAATCATCACGAGGTGCTTACACTGGTTGATCAAGCTGTTGAGTTCACCCGTCGCTACCCGGATGCGAGACCAAATGCCGTACACTTCGATATTGAAGCGCACCTGATTCATCAGTGGCAGGGTGACCGCAACAGTGTGGCAAATCAACTGATTGACCTCTACCAGGAAGCAGACCGTCGATTGGCGGCGGTTTCTATGCCGCTGGTTGTCGATATGCCGGTCTGGTATGACATCCACATGGTGCCCCGCTATGGACAGTCGCGTCCCCTGCATGAATGGATTATAGATGCGACAGACGGCGTCGCATTAATGGACTATCGCGATACCGAAGCCCGAATTTTGGCAGATGCAGATACTGAGCTGCGCTATGCAAACGCTACGGGGAAATCCATGGTTGTCGGGGTGGAAACCATGTGTATCGAGCCTGCAAGTATCACATTCTGCCAAGAAGGTGACGGCTTCATGCAGAGTGTGTTGCGAAGCGTGAATGCTCGGTTGCGTGGGCAATATTCCGCATACCGCGGCGTTGCGATTCATCACTATGAAGACTATCGTCGACTCAGACCCTGACTTGGAGTGAGCAATGGAAGCGCTGCAAGAACGATCAGCTATGTGCCCGTACTGCGGGCAACAGATCAGTCTCTTGCTGGATTGCATGCAGGT
Organism: Litorivivens sp.; assembly: GCF_057445395.1. NCBI lineage: Bacteria > Pseudomonadati > Pseudomonadota > Gammaproteobacteria > Litorivivens > Litorivivens sp. The sequence goes on along the minus strand of NZ_JBVBUV010000027.1, from coordinate 19,079 downwards.
GGGCGACAGTTATGTGGAAGACTGCTCTGTCTGCTGCCAGCCAATTGTTGTGAGCCTGTATTCAGGAGAAGCTGGTGAACTGGAAGTTCAGTTGGTGGCCGAAAACGCGTGAAGCGTTAAAGCTGGTTGGTGGCTTTAACGCCACCAGTTCCCGTCAGAAGTGTTGAGCTGGTGGGGGCTTGCCTTGCAAGCGAGCGCAGGCAGCGCGTCCGGCTGGCGATGGCGTCGCTGCGCTAAGCTAACGTCTGATTACCTCAGATACTGCACTCAGCGTGGTTTTCCCACAGCGCATGAAGAATATTGGCGCGCGTTAACAGGCCAATCAACTTGCCCTCAGCAACCACTGGGTAGGATTTAGGCTTTTCCTTTCCCATGCGCTGGGCAATATCAATGATGCTTTCGTTGGGGCCTACAGTGAGTACTTGGTGGCTCATGATGTCGTCTACTGAGCGCGACTCCTCGCAGTGATAGCTGCTGATCAGCATGGTGTGGATGCAGTCCTGCTCAGACAGAAAACCAACAACTTGTTTTTTTTCGTCAATCACGGGTAAGCCAAGCAGCCTGTGCTGAATCAGCTTTTCAACCGCAGCATCCAACGACTCGCCGCACTTTACCGAAGGCGGGTTATCGATCATCACATCTTTCACCAGTAATTGGGTCATGTTGCGAACTCCTGAACCTCTGTCTATGTAATTACTATACGCCAAAAGCAGGAAAACCGTTATGGAAAAATCCCGCTATTCCGGCGACTTGCGGTCAACTATTGGTGTTTGCGGCGGGGCGCCTGTCGGTTGCAACGCGTTGCCACGAATTCGCTAACGGTGCACATTTTGTCCAATTAAGTCAGGCGCTTGTACCACGGCTTGCGGCATAATGGCGCCCCTGAACATCAGGATCGAACGTTTGTATGAATTGGCTTTATATTGCGCTTTTTATCAATGTCATGCTTTTGGTTGTGTTGGCCTTAATAGTCTGGCGTCTTTACTCAGAGCTAGCGAGACTGCGCAGCAGTGCGTCTGAGCTACTCTCAGCGCACGATCTCCCAGCGGAACTCGGTGAGCAGGGGCCACGCACGCTGATAACGCTGGAAATTCTCAACCCATTAACGGTGGTTGCGCAGCGCTCCTGGGTTGGCGGCAAAGTCAGTACCTTGTCGCCCGGCTTGATGCGCCGCATCGTGTTGAACCAGACGCGCGATCAGTTAAAAGCAGGGCTAGAGGAAAACGGCATTGAAGTGGATGCCCGAATTGTTCGTGTGGGCTAGCACAGGTTTTATTCTGCTGGCGACATTGGCTCTGGCGGCCGCAGTCTGGCAGTTTCGCCGAGACCTGGAGGAAATGGGTGCCCGACTGGACAGTATCGCCAAAAGGCGGCTGGATCGCGCCGCGAGTGCACATAGCCTGGGGCGGCAAAAAGGGCAGTAATTCGCCAAGCCTTTATTCCTACCAAAGTGTAATGACGCCTGTGTTGAAAAAAGTAGAACGCTGTGTAACTTTAGCAACATCTACCCCACAATAATGAAGATGTGCAGGGCTACTGTCGCTGTCATAGCAGGAGTGTTTTATGGATCGCTATATCGTTATCTCATCGGATTGTCATGCGGGCCTGCCGCCCGAGAAGTACCGTGACTACCTGGACCCGCAATACCGAGAAACCTTTGACATGGCGTTGCCCATCCAGATTGAAATGACGGAGAAAGCTGAGCAGAGCTTTCTGATCAAAGAGATCAACGATGAATGGCGAGCGGGCGTGGAGCATGGCCTGCACGGCGCCTGGGATCACGATCAGCGCATCAGAATGCTGGACGAAGACGGTATTGCCGGTGAGGTGGTTTTTGTAGACGGTATTACGGAGCGCAACAGTCCGCCCTTTGGTGCCGGCTTGGGTTTGCCTTCGGATGAGACGATTGTGCCGGAGCTGCAGTGGGCCGGTGCCCGCGCTCATAACCGCTGGCTGGCGGAGTTCTGTTCGCAGTCTCCTGAGCGGCATGCCGGAGTGGCGTCGATTCCCCTGCTGTGGGATATCGAAGAGGCGGTGAAAGAAGTGCGCTGGGTGAAGGAAAGCGGCCTGAAAGCTGTATTGATTCCGCTGTCTACTGGGCCTTTTGAGCCCTATCACCACGTGAAGTACGACCCCTTTTGGCGGGCCTGTGAAGATCTCGGCATCATTGTTAACTTCCACTCCGGTGGTGCGATGACCAAGGAATACTTCGGTAAAAACTTCCCTGAAGAGGCGCCGGACGACTACCCCGGCGGCATGGGTGTGTATGTTTCCGAGGTCTTCTTCTGGACCTACCGTCCGCTGACTTTCATGATCTGGGGTGGTGTGTTTGAGCGCTTCCCGAAACTCAAGGTTGCGGTTACTGAAACCGGTACTAGCTGGATGTTGCCGCCTTACCTGCAGTTGTTGGATCACAATTACCACGACGTGCATTTCTCGGCCAAACTGGGCGATTTTCGTTCGCACTTGTCGATGTCCCCGACCGACTACTTCAAACGCAACGTTGGTATTGGGGCTTCGTGCATCCCGCGCAGCGATATGAAATACCGCCACGATATGGGTATTGATCAGGTGATGTGGGGCAGCGACTATCCGCACCCGGAAGGTACTTGGCCGAGCACCCGTGACGCCATGATCGATACCTTCCACGGTTTGCCGGATGAGGAAGTGACGAAGATGCTGGGCGAGAATGCCATCAAATTCTACGGTTTTGACCGGGAGAAGCTGGTGCCGATTGCTGAGCGGATTGGACCCACCAAGGCGGAAATCAAACCCGCCGCATGATGCTTTGACAGCAGGGCGAACCCCTGCAACGCGGTGCTATTGCGTTGCAGGAGTTCGCCCTGTTTTGCGTTGGGGCTAGAGTATCCCACCCATTGCGCTGCTCAGTAGGGTGCTGGCCTCGCCATTACCGTTCTGCTGTAGATAGCTGCTCCCCACTTCGGTGAACTTGGGAATCATGTCGGCACCCATGCCGAGCGATTTAAACTGCGATACAAGCTCTGAGCCCGCTTTCGCCTGCGGGCTGTATTTTGATGCCATATCCATGGCGCTGCCCATCATGCCACCACCTCCGGTTGCTGCGCTCACCGCAGGCGCAGCTCTCATTAGCGTTTCGACACCAGGTATTGCTTTGGCGATGGTGGCAAATTCGCTATTTGACAGGAGGGTTTGCGCTGCCTGTAGTAGTGAGCCCATACCGCCTGCTGCCTGGGCGCCGCTGACGCCCAATGACTGCGAAAGTAGCGGTAGTAGCTGCATCCCGGTTGCTGCCATTGATGACGAGGCGCTTGCTGAGCTTTCAGCGGCAGGGGGTGGGGGCTCTTTGTTTGGTTCAGTGGCGGGCTCTGGCGCAGCTTCTTTGCTGTCGCCACCTCCGAACAGGCTATCCCAAAAACCCGCCTGGGCAGGAAGGCTAAGTGAACTGATGAGGGCAATTACTGCTAACTTCTTCATGGTTGAGAATACTCGTGGGGGAAGGGGCGTTGGTGCTGGTTTAAGATTAGACAGCTATTGTCGGTTGCGCCACTGTAATCAATAGGCGCAGATGCACTATGCTCACGTCGTACTTTGCTTGATTGCGCCGGCTTCAATCCGGATAATGGCCGGCTCGATACCAATTCATCATTTTCATCGTTATTGTGCCTCTTGTGGCGCAGTCGCCATAGCATGTGGCCTTTGGTAGGGGCCACCACTGGATTAAGGATACACAATGCCTGTTGTTACCCTCCCTGACGGAAGTCAGCGCTCCTTCGATAACCCAGTTACTGTTGCCGATGTGGCTATGGATATTGGCCCCGGACTGGCAAAGGCCGCCCTGGCTGGCGTCGTAGATGGGCGTGAAGTAGATACCAGTTATACCATCAATGAAGACGCTCAGCTGGCGATCATCACTGACCGTGATGAAGCGGGCCTGGAAGTGATTCGCCACTCAACCGCCCATTTGCTGGCAATGGCGGTACAGGATCTTTTCCCGGGTGCTCAGGTCACCATTGGCCCAACGGTGGAAGATGGCTTCTATTACGATTTTGCCTTTGAGCGTGCGTTTACCCCTGAAGATCTGGAAGCCATTGAAAAGCGCATGGGCGAGCTGGCGTCGGAAGATTTACCTGTTCAGCGCCTGGTGATGGACCGCGATGAGGCGGTAGAAGCCTTCAAAAAGCTTGGTGAAGACTACAAGTGCGAAATTATTCGCGACCTGCCGGCTGGCGAGGAAATCTCCGTCTACAAACAGGGTGACTGGATGGATCTCTGCCGAGGTCCGCACGTTCCTTCTACCGGTAAATTGAAAGCCTTCAAGCTGACCAAGGTGGCCGGTGCGTATTGGCGTGGCGACAGCAATAACGAAATGCTGCAGCGGGTTTACGGCACAGCCTGGCGCAACAAGAAGGAATTGAAGGCCTACCTGACCAGGCTGGAAGAAGCTGAAAAGCGCGATCACCGTAAAATTGGCAAGAAGCTCGGCCTGTTCCACATGCAGGAAGAGGCGCCGGGAATGGTTTTCTGGCACAGCAAGGGCTGGACCGTCTACAAAACCATTGAGCAGTACATGCGTGAACAGCAAAACTGGAATGGCTACGAAGAGATTCGTACGCCCCAGGTGGTTGATCTGTCGCTGTGGCAAAAGTCGGGGCATGCCGACAAGTTCGGCGACGATATGTTTATGTTGAAGGCAGAAGAGCGCGAGTTTGCGGTCAAGCCTATGAACTGCCCCTGCCATGTGCAGGTTTTTAATCAGGGGCTGCGCAGCTACCGCGACCTGCCATTGCGGCTGGCGGAATTCGGCTCGTGCCACCGCAATGAGCCCTCGGGTTCGCTGCATGGCATCATGCGGGTGCGTGGATTTACCCAGGACGATGCCCACATCTTCTGTACTGAAGAGCAGATTCAGCCTGAAGTTGCTGATTTTATTGATTTTCTCCACAGCGTTTACGACGATTTTGGCTTTACCGAAGTGATTTATCGGCTATCGACTCGCCCGGAAAAGCGGGTAGGCAGCGATGAAGACTGGGATCGTGCGGAAAAGGCACTGGCCGATGCTCTGGATGCTAAAAGCCTGCCGTGGGAAGAGCTGCCCGGTGAGGGTGCCTTTTATGGGCCGAAAATTGAGTTTTCCCTGAAAGACTGTATTGGTCGGGTTTGGCAGTTGGGTACAATTCAGGTGGATTTCTCCATGCCGGGTCGTCTTGGCGCTCAGTATGTGTCAGAAGGTGGTGAGCGAAAAACACCGGTTATGTTGCATAGAGCCATTCTTGGGTCTTTTGAGCGTTTTATCGGCATTTTGATCGAGCATTATGAGGGGGCTTTCCCCACCTGGCTGGCGCCGACTCAGGCGGTTATCTGTAATATCACCGATAATCAGGCCGATGCGGTCAAAAAATTGGAAAATTTCTTGGCTCACAAGGGTTTCCGGGTAAACGCGGACTTGAGAAATGAGAAGATCGGCTTTAAAATCCGCGAGCACACTATTCAAAAGGCTCCTTATATCCTCGTGGTAGGCGATAAGGAGGTTGAGAATCAAACCGTGGCCGTACGTGCGCGTCAGGGCGAGGATCTTGGAACCATGACTTGGGACCAGATCGCTGAACATCTCGCCGCAGACGTCGGGCGTCGCGGCCGCGTTGCATTGGAGAGTTAACGATCAGACGAGATAACAGTAAGGGCCGCGATAAAAAGCCGCCACTGAACGATGAAATTACAGCGCGCGAAGTGCGCCTTATAGGTGCCGACGGAGAGCAAGTTGGCATTGTACCCATTGATCAGGCAAGGCAGGTCGCGACAGAGGCCGGACTGGATCTGGTTCAGATTGCCGACGCAGACCCAATCGTCTGCAAGGTAATGGACTACGGTAAGCACATTTTTGAGGCGAAGAAGGAAAAAGCCGCCCAGAAAAAGAAACAAGTGCGAACCCAGGTGAAAGAAGTCAAGTTCCGTCCAGGAACTGAAGAAGGTGACTATCAGGTAAAACTGCGCAACCTGATGCGTTTCCTTGAGCACGGGGATAAAGCCAAGGTAACCCTGCGTTACCGAGGCCGCGAGATGGCCCACCAGGAAATTGGTATGGAGTTGTTGAAACGGGTTGAAAATGACCTGGAAGAATACGGCGCCGTAGAGCAATTTCCAAAAATGGAAGGCCGCCAGTTGACAATGGTTATCGCTCCCAAAAAACGCAAGCAGTGAGCTCGTAGGGCCTGCTTTATATATATGCAAAAATGCGGAGTATCGAAAGATGCCTAAACAGAAAGTACACAGTGGGGCAGCTAAACGCTTCAAGAAGTCGGCTTCCGGCTACAAGCGTAAAAGCGCTCATAAGAGTCACATCCTGACCAAAATGACCACCAAGCGTAAGCGTCAGCTGCGTGGCACCTCTGAAGTTCACGCTTCAGACAAAGTGCTCGTAGATCGCATGATGCGCGCTAACTAACGGTAAGGAGTAGACTATGCCCCGCGTAAAACGTGGTGTGACAGCACACCGTCGCCACAAGAAAATCCTGAAGCAAGCCAAAGGTTACTACGGTGCACGTTCACGTGTATTCCGTGTAGCCAAGCAAGCGGTCATCAAAGCAGGTCAATATGCTTACCGTGACCGTCGTCAGAAGAAGCGTCAGTTCCGCGCACTGTGGATTACCCGTATCAATGCGGCGTCTCGTGCAAACGGTCTGAGCTACAGCCGTCTGATTGCTGGCCTGAAAAAGGCAGACATTGGTCTGGACCGTCGCGTTCTGGCTGATCTGGCAGTACACGACAAAGACACTTTTGCGAGCATCGTAGAGCAAGCAAAAGCAGCCTTGGCGTAATGCCCTGGCGGCTCGCAGTGCCGCCAGTATTGATTGAATAGATAGGGAAAGGGCTGCCGCTCTTTCCCTATTTTTTTGTATCGTGACCCGCAATTCTGGCGGGACCAAGCAGAGGCAAAAGCATGGAAAACCTCGAAGCATTGGCTGACGAGGCAAGTCAAAAAATTCAAGCCGCGAGCGACCCCAGAGCACTGGATGATGTGCGCGTGGCTTACCTGGGTAAGAAGGGTGCTATTACCGCCCTGTTGAAAGGCCTGGGTGGTTTGTCTGCAGAAGAGCGGCCCAAGGCCGGCGCCGAAATCAACCGCGTTAAGGCACTACTGTCAGACCAGATTCAGGCCCGCAAGAGCGATCTGGAAAACGCAGCAGTTGCTGAAAAGCTGGCCAAAGAAACCATCGACGTTACCTTGCCCGGACGAGGCGTAGATGGTGGCGGTCTGCACCCGGTTACCCGCACCATCGAGCGCATAGAGGCATTTTTCGGCAGCATTGGGTTTGAGTCGGTGGAAGGTCCGGAAATCGAAGACGATTACCACAACTTCGAGGCGCTTAATATTCCCGCCCACCATCCGGCGCGGGCCATGCACGACACGTTCTATGTGTCAGATAACACCGTGTTGCGCACGCACACTTCGCCGGTGCAGGTGCGGGTGATGGAAGAGCGCGAGCCGCCGCTGAAAGTTATTTGCCCGGGGCGCGTTTATCGCTGCGACTCGGATCTGACGCATACGCCAATGTTCCATCAGGTTGAAGGTCTGCTGATTTCACAAGACAGCAGTTTTGCCGACCTCAAGGGTTTGATTGAATCCTTTCTGCGCGCCTTTTTCGAAAAAGAGCTGGCCGTGCGTTTTCGTCCGTCGTACTTCCCCTTTACCGAGCCGTCAGCGGAAGTGGATATTCAGTGTGTGATCTGCGGTGGTGACGGCTGCCGGGTCTGCAGTCAGACCGGTTGGATCGAAATAATGGGTTGCGGCATGGTGCATCCCAAGGTGTTTGAATACTCCAATATTGATCCGGATAAATACAGCGGCTTTGCTTTCGGTATGGGCGTAGAGCGCCTGTCCATGCTGCGTTATGGCGTTAATGATCTGCGCCTGTTTTTCGAAAGTGATCTGCAGTTTTTGAGGCAATTTGCCTGAGAGCAGTTAAAACCCTCTAAATTCAGCCCGTGATAAACGGGCATAGCGATTGGAACAGCAATGAAATTCAGTGAACAGTGGCTTCGGGAATGGGTAAATCCTGAGCTGAGCACACAGGAATTGGCCGACCAGATTACGATGGCTGGTCTGGAAGTGGATGCGATAGAGGCAGTCGCCGGCGATTTCAGTGGCGTGATCGTCGGTGAGATTCTGGCCGCAGAACAACACCCGGATGCGGACAAGCTTCGCGTATGCAAAGTCAGCGATGGCAAAGACGAGTTTCAGGTCGTTTGCGGTGCGCCTAATGCCCGAGCGGGTATTAAAGTGCCTTTTGCCATGGTGGGCGCTGTATTGCCCGGCAACTTCAAAATCAAGAAGGCCAAGCTGCGCGGGGTGGAATCCTTTGGCATGCTGTGCGGGCCGGATGAGCTGGAGCTGGGAGAGTCTATCGGTGGCCTGATGGAACTTAGCCCGGAGGTGCAGGTAGGTCAGAATTTGCGCGATGCGCTGGGTCTGGATGACAAGCTGATTGAGCTTGGGCTTACACCGAATCGAGCCGATTGTTTGAGTATTCGCGGGATTGCGCGCGACGTTGCGGTACTCAATGGTCTGGAGATAAAAACCCCTGACTGTGCGCCGGTTGCGGCAGTTAATGACGACCAGCGTGAAATTACGATTGAGGCTGAGGCCGATTGCCCTCGCTATTGTGGTCGCGTAATTCGTAATATCGATATCACTCGACCGTCTCCAGTGTGGCTGCAGGAAAAACTTCGTCGCGCAGGATTGCGCTCCATCGATGCAGTTGTAGATGTGACCAACTATATTTTGTTGGAGTTGGGGCAGCCGCTGCACGGTTTTGATTTGGCCAAACTGGATGGCGGCATTCGGGTTCGCCTGGCAGAGCAGGGTGAAAAACTTACTTTGCTCGATGGGCAGGATTTGGAGCTGCGCGCAGACTCCCTGGTAATCGCTGACGAGAAAAAAGCCCTGGCCCTGGCTGGCATTATGGGTGGCAAGGAAAGTGCCGTTGGCGAAAGCACAAAGGATATCTTCCTAGAATCGGCATTTTTTGCACCGGAAAAACTCGCTGGCAGAGCCCGTTCCTACGGATTGCATACCGATTCTTCTCACCGCTTTGAGCGTGGTGTGGATTATGAGCTGCCCTTGCAGGCCATAGAGCGCGCCACACGGTTGATCACTGAGATAGTAGGGGGGGAGCCCGGCCCGGTGGTTGAGCGTGCTACCTCGCATTTGCCGGAGCCGCAGCAAATCAGCCTGCGCGAAGCGCGCATTGAAAAAATGCTGGCTATGCCGGTGCCGGCTGAGCGCGTCGAGGCAATTCTGACCGGCTTGGGTCTGACTGTGCAATCGGCAGATGGTGGCTGGACGACGACCACACCGAGCTGGCGTTTTGACCTTGCGATCGAGGTCGACCTGCTGGAGGAACTGGCGCGGATTGTCGGTTACAACAACCTGCCGGTAAAACCGATAACCGGTTCGCTTGAAATCACGGCGGTTCCGGAAGGCAGGGTTGGTGTCGGCGACGTGCGCCGCCGCATGACCGCGCTGGGTTATCAGGAGGCGATAACCTACAGCTTTGTCGACCCAGTCTGGCAGAAAGCGATGTTCCCGGGTGTTGAGGCTGTATCACTGATAAACCCTATTTCTGCCGACCTGGCGGATATGCGCCTGAGCCATTGGCCGGGTCTGCTCAAGGCTGTTGCTCACAATCTGAATCGGCAGCAGTCTCGAGTACGTCTGTTTGAAACTGGTTTGTGTTTTATTCCGGGTGAGAGTGGTCTGCAGCAGGAGGCAACGCTGTCGGCCGTGCTAACTGGCAATCGTACTCCTGAAAGCTGGCACGGTAAGGGCGAGCGAGTGGACTTCTTTGATGCTAAAGGTGACCTCGAATCCCTGCTGACACTGGTAGCGGGCCGCGACTATCGCTTTGAGGCCGCTGAGCATACCGCCCTGCATCCTGGTCAGAGTGCCAGAATCCTGCTTAATGGCGAAGAAGTGGGTCATATTGGGGCCCTGCACCCCTCATTAAGCAAACAGTTTGATCTGGAGCAGGCGGTGTATCTGTTTGAAATCAAGCTGGCTGCGATTACCGAGCGGCAGGTGCCGGTGTTCCATACGCCGTCCCGATATCCTGAAGTCCGCCGGGATTTGGCGGTCGTGGTTGATCGCGCAGTCGCGGCCCAAAGCCTGCTGGATATGGCGCGAAAAGCCGCTGGTGAGCATTTGGTAAACCTGAACCTTTTTGATATTTATGAGGGTGAAGGTATTGATCCGCAAAGAAAAAGTTTGGCCATTGGCTTGACGTATCGGGATTCTTCACGCACTCTTAACGAAGAAGAAGTGAATGAATCCGTTGGTCACGTTATCCGCGCTCTGGAAGAGGGGTTTGGCGCGACATTGAGGAACTAGAGTCATGGCAGCTCTTACCAAGGCCGAGATGGCCGAGCATTTATACGAGGAACTTGGCTTCAACAAGCGTGAAGCCAAAGAACTTGTTGAGATGTTCTTCGAACAGATTCGAAATTGCCTGGAAAACAACGAGCAGGTAAAACTCTCGGGTTTTGGTAATTTCGATCTGCGCGACAAAAGCCAGCGGCCAGGTCGCAATCCCAAAACGGGTGAAGAGATCCCGATTTCCGCCCGCCGCGTAGTGACTTTTCGCCCAGGACAAAAATTAAAAGCCAGAGTAGAGCAATATGCTGGAACCGAGTCATAACGACGAATTGCCGGCAATTCCCGGAAAGCGTTACTTCACCATTGGCGAAGTGAGTGACTTGTGTCTGGTCAAACCACACGTCTTGCGTTACTGGGAGCAGGAATTCCCCCAGTTAAAGCCGGTAAAGCGTCGCGGTAATCGCCGCTACTACCAGCGGCAGGATGTGATCATGATTCGTCAGATCCGCAGCCTGCTATACGATCAGGGTTACACTATTGGCGGCGCGCGACAGCGTCTGTCTGGCGACGAAGCCAAAGATGACGAAACTCAATATAAGCAAGTAATTCGGCAAATGATCGCCGAGCTGGAAGATCTCCTTAAAGAACTCAAAGCCTGAGTATCGATAACGCTCCTGTTGGTTAGTTGGCAGGAGTCTCGCCCGCACGCTAAAGCTCCGCCAGCACAATAGAGCCCCGCCTTTTCTAAAACATTTGTTGCGTTCCCCGGAACCTCCTTCGGTAGAATAGGCGAAACCCCAAGGAGTAACGGTATGCTGGAACAGGTTGATATCACACAGGAGCAGGTAGCGCTGCTGGCGCCGCTGGTTAGGCTTCTGGTCAGTACCTTTCTGCTGGTAGTTGCTGTTCTTGTACTGCGTTCCGTCAGTGCCCGCTTTATCCGTAAAAATGTGACTACCTCTGAACTGCGCACCAAATGGCTGGTACAGTCGCGCAATGCCTTTGTGCTGCTGTTACTGCTGGGTTTGGTGCTGATCTGGGGCGAGGAGCTCAGAACAGTCGCCTTTTCGGTTGTTGCGATCGCGGTGGCGTTGGTTGTCGCTACCAAAGAGTTGATCCTATGTCTGATTGGCTCTGTTCTTAAGGCAGGCACCAGCGCCTTCGACATTGGCGACCGTATTCAGATCAAGGATTACCGCGGCGACGTTATCGACCATAACCCCCTGACTACCACGCTGCTGGAGGTAGGGCCGGGCAAGGGCTCTCATCAATTAACTGGCCGTGTGTTGACCCTGCCAAACGCCATGTTTGTGTCGGAAGCACTGATTAACGAAACCCCCAATACGCGCTACATGTTCCATGTTATCAGCATACCGTTCAAGCGTGACCACAACTGGCAAGGTGCCAAGCAGGCCATGCTGGAAGCGGCGAAGCGCGAGTGTCAGCCCTATAGGGACGAGGCCCGCCGCTATCTAGTGCGTTTCAGTAATCAGCGCGGACTGGAGCCGCCATCGGTGGAACCCAGGGTGACTATACAAGTGCCTGCGCCCGAGGAAATTCACTTGGTCATGCGAATGCCTGTACCCACCGCACGGCGGGTGGCGATTGAACAAGCGATTTTGAGCGAGGTTATGGAGGGTAACTACTCGATGAAAGTGGAGGCCTTGCCAGATTCGCCGGCGGCAACGTAAACGGCGCGAAAATCAAACAGTAAGCTCAGAATTTCACGATTTAGTATTTCATTGGCCATGGGTCTGCTGTATCATGCAGCCCCTCAAATCGGGGCGTAGCGCAGTCTGGTAGCGCACCACACTGGGGGTGTGGTGGTCGTAGGTTCAAATCCTGCCGTCCCGACCAATTTCTTGTTTCATAAAGTCCAAAACCCCTCAAAAAGCCCTGTTTTTCAGGGCTTTTTTCGTTAAGCTTTATCTCATTACGTCTTCGTTGATTCGATAACATACCGTCAATTTGGCGGTACATATGACGGTATCTCTGAGCTTTACGAGCAGGCTCTACCCAATTAACGGGGGATGGCACTCACCCAACCCTGTTGATAATACCGTCCCATCCGCATTGGGCCTGCACTCTGGCTCTAGCGGTGCCTCTCGGCAATGAAATGATGAAGAGCCGGCAGTTGTCGCAATATCTGCGATATCTGGCTTGCGCGGTCAACTACCCAGTATTTCTCGGGTGTTGGGTTTTCAGTAGTGTCCGTGATTGAGTCAGAATGGGGATGAGCAACTATCTGGTATTTCCGGATAGTTGATCCGCGGCGGCGTAAGTTAATCGCATCAACCACCCTCCAACCTCTCCAAAGCCTTATTACCAGCAACCCGCTCTTTAATAAGCTCCAGCGACTCCACAAGAATCTCCTCCGCTACCCTGTCGAGCCCTGATGACTCTTTCATCAGCGTTTCCATAACCGCTTCGACAACGGTTCCCGCAAGCTGCTTATTGTCGACGTGGGTCAGGTCGTCAGCAGATTGTTTGACGATGTTGTAAACGATATCGCTGATGGTGCGTTCCAGCAGTTCCAATGTGTAGTCGCCGACGAGGGGGACTTTTTCCAATTTGCCGATATCTTCGCTGGCCTCCATGGCTTCGCGAATACGGTTTTGAAGATAGCTGCGAATTGCGCTGTGATGACGCGCCAGCTGATGTTCAAGACCTTGGGTCATTGGGTCGGCCAGCGCTGTGGCAATGGCCTGTTTGCGGGGCAGAATAACGCGCTGGATCAAGTCGCGCATAACCGGTCTGCCGTGCTGAACCTCATCTGTCATTCCATCGAGTACGTTAATCACTACGCGGTCTGCGACATGCTCCATCAGTACGTCGTAGTTTGACTGTGCGAAGCGCCCGGCGCGGGTTTCCCGCAAATTGATGATGCCCAGCGTCTGCAGGCGGTAGAGCATTGAAATAATACGCAGCAGGCGCAGCAGGCGGAACCCGGTTAGGGGAATGCAGCCGAGTACCTCATACCAATGAATAAAGGGGTACCAGTACCAGCGCGTGTAGCGGCCCCGGCGGACGGCGACCACCCAGCGCACCATAAATTCAGAAATAAAGGCCGCGACAAACATCAGGTCATAGTGCAGAAAGTTGGGGTGAACCTGATCGGCGTAAAACTGATGAAAGCCGGGAGCCAGACTTTGCAGAACGCTTGCAAAAGACTCCACAGTAAACAGCCAGTCAAATGTGAGCCAGATCAGGTTGACCATGAGCAGGGCAAGCATGATCAGGTCGACCGCAAACCAGGTGGCTTCCTGATTGTCGCGCAATTTTTGCCTATTCAAATTCAGCATAGTGCTGAATCCTACGGGGATGGTTGGAGACGGCAAGGGCTGGGTGGAAAACTACCAGAGTGGTGCAATGGTCTATCGTCTTGTTTACGCAGGGCAGACTGGGCACAGGTCGCGGTTCCACAGTAAGACTCTGGTGGATTTACTGCATCCAGTGCGACAGTGTCTTCGCCTTAAGCGAAATGGTTTGTTCAATTACACACCAGGATTACTTGACCGACTTAGGGTGTGACATTGCCAGATGGGAGTGCATGCGCTGTTCCATGCCGGTGCGATAAATCACATTTTGTTGCCAGTATGGCCGGTTTTCTGATGTGGCACTGTTCTTGCTCATTGACTACTCGCAGCAGGCACCTGTTTTACAAAGGGCCAGCAAACAACAGGTTTATCGCTGCTTGGCGATAGGCGGCAAGTAGTCATAGAGGGGTGTGTATGAAGTTTTATTGTCTTGTCCTGATAGCGGCGATGGTTCTGCTGGTCGGGTGTAACGACAGTGGCGGTTCCAGTTCGTCGCCGGCAGCGCCTGCTTCCGAATCGGAACCTTTTGTTGATGAGAACGACAATGGCATCAGCGATTTGCGTGAGTTTGAGCTGGTCGAGGCAACCATGGCAGACGTACATGCGGTGCTTGCCGGTGACATTGTAGCTGAGGATGGCGAGCCTCTGACCTGCGTGGAAATCACACAGATGTATATTGATCGTATCCTGGCCTATAACGATACGCCTCAGGAGAGTGGTGGACTGCCTATTCTGGGGGTGCTGGCGATTATGCCTAACGCTCTGGAGCAGGCGTCAGTTCTGGATGCGCTTTACGAGCGCGATCGTGGAATTGGCAATCGCTTTCTGCATTGTATGCCTGTGCTTTTGAAGGACAATTACGACACCTTTGATTACCCCACCACCCAGGGCTCTTACTCTATGCTCGGGCATCAGGCCGGTGTTGACGCACATTCGGTAGATGGCTTGCGTCAGGCGGGCGCCGTCATTCTCGGCAAGGCCAATCAGGATGAATTTGCTTATTTTACTATGGGGTTTTCCGCTCGGGCCATTCAGGTACGCAACCCCTACAATACGGCCGAGAGTCCGGCGGGTTCATCATCGGGTACCGGGGCCTCAATCGCAGCGAATTTTGCGCTGGGAGGAACCGGGTCCGATACCTGTCAGTCCATTCGTCACCCGTCTTCAGTCAACGGTCTGGTGGGTATTCGACCGAGTCTCGGGGTGATTTCCCAGCATGGGATTTACCCGCTGTCGCACGAACGCGACACCGGCGGTCCGATGACACGCACCGTGGAAGATGCTGCGCTGATGCTCAGCGCGATGGCAACCTTTGATGCGCGCGACCCGAAAGCCGCCTGGTTTCCTGCCAATGAACGTCCGGGAGACTACACCCAATTCTTGGACAGGGAGCAGTACGGTGTGGCTGGGCGAAATATAGGGGTACTTAGAAATCTTGGTGGCAGCACCTCGGTGACTGGTACCGGGGCTCAAGGTGAACTGATTGATGCGGCAATTGAACAGCTCAAAGCCATGGGCGCAAACATCTACGATGTCTACCTGCCGGATTTCGCGAATCTGGGCGCGGGCTCACGACACTATGATATGAATCAGTATTTTGCCGGGTTTGAAGCTGAAGGGGGCTCCAGTCCGCGTCGGTGTGTCTCCAGCCTTCGGGCGACAGAAACCCACGACCGTGACGATTGCGCGGGTATCGACGGTATTGTCGAATCCGGTCGGATAGGACCGAGAACCGCAGGCTTGGTTGCATTGACCGCTCTTGATAGTGCAGATCTCGCGCCTTCGGAATCGCAATTACAGGCAATTCGCGATATGCGGGCCTACGTGACTGGCGTCATGGATGCAATCACCGATGACAACGGCGATCTGGTGCGCGACGAGTTTGGCGAAACCATCAGTGTAGATGCGTTGATCCTGTCACCTGGGCCGACCGGCGGCCGTACCTGCGATTTTGGGTCCACCACGCAGATGGGGTCGATCGTTGTGCCGGTAGGCTTTGATGAATCTGTTGGTGTGCCCCGAGGGATGGAGATTTTTGTCCGTCAGTTTGATGAAGGCACCGGCATTGGCATCGCCTACGATTTCGAGCAGGCGACTCTGCATCGCAAACCGCCGGTAATCAGCCCTGCGCCCGGCGGCGAGAATGGCACCATTGCCCAATTCAACGCGCGCCAGCGCGCCGCAATCGCCACCTATGCCGAGCAAGCGCCCGAGAATATCGATCCAGCGCACTACATCGAGGTGCTGGAGGCACTGGCCGGCCCTACCGGTGACTGAGCCCGGCACTTGAAGGTGAAGCTTCGTCGCTGGCCGGCGGCGGGGTTTCACCAAAGTGGGTGAGGAAATAACCCGCAAATACTGCCATGCTGTCCCGATGACAATAAATACAGGGGCAGACATGAAGCTCGGGCTTTTTATCGACTACGCGGCGTCAAAAATCACTATTCCCCTCAGCTTGGTTCAACGAGCAGAAGCGCTGGGCTTTGACTCGGTTTGGACGGCGGAAGCCTACGGCACCGATGCGATTACCCCTTTAGCGTATATCGCTGCTCATACCTCGCGGATACGGCTTGCTACGGGGATTGCGCAGGTATCTGCGCGAGCGCCGACGATGACGGCCATGCAATTTGGCACACTGGAGCAACTGGCCGGGGAGGGCCGGGTAATAGCCGGCCTGGGCTTGTCCGGGCCTCAGGTTGTCGAAGGCTGGCATGGCCAGAGCTGGGCCCAACCCTATGATCGTATGAAGGACACGGTTGCCATTATGCGGCAGGTTTTTCGTCGCGATGGGCCTGTCAGCTATCAGGGGAAGGCGCTGTCATTACCACTGTCTGAGGATGAGGGCACCGGGCAGGGCAAGCCTCTGAAACCCATTGCGAAAATGAATCCCAATATACCAATCTGGTTGGGCACCGGCAGCCAGAGTATGGTGACGCTCACCGCGGAAATTGCAGACGGCTGGATTCCCATGGGCTTCTGTCCGGGCATGATGGATGTTTACCGCCCCTGGCTTGACGAGGGCTTTCGACGGGCTGGCGGTGGAAAATCTTTGGCTGATTTTGAGATTCAAGGGCAAGTGCAGGTCGAAATCACTGACAATGTGCAGGCAGCTATCGACGCGCGCAAGCCTCAGGCGGCACTTTATATTGGTGGTATGGGAAACGCGAAAAACAACTTTCATCGCGATCAGATGATCCGGCGCGGCTACCCTGAAGCAGCGGAAAGGATCCAGACACTGTTCACAGAGGGGCGGCGCGATGAGGCGATAGCAGCAGTGCCGGATGAGTATATCGATGAGGGTGGCCTGTTCGGCGATGAAAAGCGCATAGCCGAACGTTTCGAACGTTGGCTGAATTGCGGCGCAACCGGGCTGACCTTGCACACGTCCTCGCCCGCAGCATTGGAATTGATTGCTTCATTGAACAAACAGCAGAATTGAGGCGCAAAGATGACCGAAAGTAATGAGTTGATTGTTGATCGCCCCGAAGAGGGTGTGCTCCGGCTTACGCTTAACAGGCCTGAAAAGCGCAATGCCATCAGCAACGCCCTGCGCGCTGAGCTTATTGCGGCGCTGCAGTCCGCCGATGGCGATGACAGTGTGCGGGTGAGCATTATCCGGGGCGCCGGTAAGTGTTTTTCGTCGGGCTATGACCTGAAAAGTGACCTCGCCGCAGAGCAGCCTTACTTTACCGCCAATGTGGGAATGCAGTGGGCGCGCCACGTGACCGAGGGGTGGATGGGACTGTGGGATCTGGCTAAACCGGTTATCGCACAGATTCACGGCTACGCTATGGCCGGTGGACTGGAGCTGGCCGGTGCCTGTGATTTGATCTATGCCGCGGACGATGCGCGCCTGTCACACCCGGTCTTGCAGTTCGCCGGGTTACCGGATTTCGCCTGGTTCCCCGCGTTTATGTCGCCCCGCCACGCGATGGAACTGCATATTGCTGGCCGCGAATTTTGTGGTGAAGAAGCGGTTCATGCAGGTTTGTTGAATCAAGTGTTTCCGGCAGAAAATCTCGACGAGAAGGTGCTGGCTGTCGCTCGCCGAATTGCCAACGCGCCGCCGCAGGTGGTCGCGGTCAACAAGCGCTATGTGCACGCGGCGATGGAGGCGCGGGGCACCCGCTCCATGCTGCGCATTGCCGGCGACTTGCAGGCGGGCCCGCATATGCAAGCATTGATGGGTGACGGTATGAGCGCGGAGTCGCTTTCGGCATCGATCAAAGCCTCGACAGCAGACGGCTCCAACACAAACTCTTCTGATAAGGACGCTACATGACACGCTACGCCATGCTCGATGTCTGCTCTGTTCGTGAGGGTGGTTCTGTCGCCGAATCTCTCGCCAATTCGGTCGCGCTGGCTCAGAACGCAGAACAGTGGGGTTATAGTCGGTTCTGGTTGGCGGAACATCACAACTTCACCGGCATCGCCAGTGCGGCTACTTCACTGGTTATCGGCCACGTGGCCGCAGCGACAAAGTCGATCCGGGTTGGCGCTGGGGGCATTATGCTGCCCAACCATGCGCCGCTGGTCATTGCCGAGCAATTCGGCACACTTGAGGCGCTGTATCCCGGGCGCATCGATCTGGGGCTGGGCCGGGCGCCCGGCACCGATCAGCTTACGGTGAATGCACTGCGCCGCAATCTGGACGGTGATGTAAATCAGTTTCCCCGTGATGTGGTGGAATTGATTCAATTTCTCGACGACCCCGAGCCGGGGCAAACGGTTGTTGCTACGCCCGGCGCAGGCAGTAAGGTGCCGGTGTGGATTCTCGGTTCCAGTCTGTTTGGCGCGCAGTTGGCGGCCGCGCTGGGATTGCCCTTTGGTTTCGCCTCGCATTTTGCGCCGGCCCAGCTGAGCGAGGCTATTCAGTTGTATCGCCAGCGTTTTTCTCCGTCGAAATGGCTTGATGTGCCATACGTTCTGGCGGGTTTTAATGTCATTGCGGCAGACAGCAACGATGAGGCTGAATTTCTTGCTAGCTCGATGCGGCGCGCCTTTGTCAATCTGACAATGGGCAAACCCGGCAAGTTGCAGCCCCCCAGTGCTGATTTGCAGCACTCCTTGAATGCGCGAGATCAAATGATGCTGTCACAGATCATGGCCTGCTCGGCGGTCGGCGATCGCGACACCGTAGCGCAAAAGCTGAGCACGTTTATCGACGATACGGGTGTCGATGAGATTATTTTTTCCGGTCAGGTATACGATCTTCAGGCACGTTTACGCTCGTTCGAATTGGCGGCAGAGGTGATGCAGTCTCTTTGAGTGCTGTTGAATAATAAGACGGTAAGTTTTTCTTCTTTGGCGCGGCGCCCTGAACATAAAGTCGGGCGTATTCGGGCAGAAAAGTGAGAGGTGATTATGAATTTCAGCGAGTTAGTAGGAAAGGTGGCGATTGTCACGGGTGG
>NZ_JBVBUV010000026.1:0-45279 GCF_057445395.1 Litorivivens sp. | reverse complement strand
AAGTATTGCAGTGCCTTGTGTACCGCGCTGGTGACTGCGCGCGGCGTTATTGTGGCGCCGGTAAACTGGTCAAATACGCCGCCGTCTTTTTTGACGCGCCATTGAGCCGGTTCAGGGTCGGCCAGACTCTTGCCGAGAAATCCGTCGACCCAGTCGCTTTTCTTGCGCTCAACCGCATCGCCAAGCCCGGGAGTTTCGCGGTGAGACAGTACCCGAACACCCGCGATACTGCCATTGCGATTGACCCCTACAATCAGATCGATATCGCCGGTGTAACCTTCCCGCGAGGTGGCAGGAATGATGGCGCCGATGAACTTTCCATTGCGGGTGGCCAGGTAGATAGCCTTGGATTCCCTGAGCCCGAGCAGACTTTCATCGTCGGTGACGAGCGTGGTATCGAGCATCGAATTGTCATGGCGCTCGGCGGGGATTATCTGCAACAAGGCCTTTTCTTCGGCGGCGCGGATATTCGCCTTGATCAAATCGCGGCTCCCCAGATACGTGCCGGCGATGATGGCAGCGGTGATGGCCGCAAAAATGCCGAGCAGAATACTGTTCCGGCTAACAGACTGGCTTAGCATTAGTCAGCCTCCTTTTGCAGCGTTTTTTTCTTGTGGCCGTAGGTTCGCGGCTGAGTGTAATGGTCCAGTAGGGGCGCGGCGAAGTTCATCAGCAGTACCGAGAACGCTACGGCATCTGGGTAGTTGCCCCACACACGTATCAGGTAAACCAATACGCCAATACAAGCCCCATAAATGATACGTCCCCGGTTGGATACCGCCGAGGTTACCGGGTCGGTGACGATAAAAAACGCGCCGAGCATGGTGGCGCCACTGAACAGGTGGAACATGGGCGAACCGCCGGAGGCGGAACTGCCACCGTCGTAGAACAGCGCTGATAGCACAACCAGGGCGATCAGCATGCTGATGGGTGCATGCCAAGTAAAAACGCGTTTGTAGAGCAGGAACAGGCCTCCGAGGAGAAAGCCCACATTGGCCCATTCCCAGCCCACGCCAGCCAGCGTACCGAACTGCGCACTGGAGGCCCACAAGTCTTCCACCAGCAGCGAATCATTCTGTTTTAATACGTCAAGTGGGGTCGCCATAGTGACCGCGTCCACGGCACCGACGCTGAAGGTGCGCACCAGTGCCTCAATGGGGCCCAGTAGATTTCCGTCGAACGTGCCGGCCGGCGCCACCCAGGTAGTGAGCTGTACCGGGAAGGAAATCAACACCACCACATAGCCAATCATCGCCGGGTTAAAAGGGTTGTAGCCCATGCCGCCGTAGAGGTGTTTGGCAAACACGATGGCAAACAGAATGCCGACAGCGATCACCCACCACGGCGAGGCCGGTGGCAGGGCAATACCGAGCAGCACGGCGGTTACCAGTGCGCTGCCGTCATTCAGGTAGAAACCGATGGGGCGTTTTCGCAGCTTCAGGATGGCCGCTTCCATACCGACGGCGAGAATCGAGGCCCACAGGATATTGGTCAGGGTGCCGAAGCCGAAGAAGTAAGTGAGCGCAAACACGCCGGGGACGGTCGCTGCCAGCACCAGCCGCATAACGGTGGCGGTGCTCATGGGACCGTGGGCGTGGGGGGAGCTGACAGTTAATAGGGCCATGCTGAAGGCTCTTTGCAAAGGGTGTGTTCTGCATCTGTGGGGGCTCGCTCCCACAGGGAATGTGCGAAGGAATTGATCATGGCTTAAGGTTCAACTCCTGCTTCTTGGCGCGCCTGCGCCAGTTTGTCTTCGAGTTTGGCCAGGGTGTCGCGCAGCACATCCATGGTATCGGCGCCGCTTTCTTCTGCTTCTGCCAGTTTCTGTCGGGTTTTTTCAACCCGCGCTTCCAGTGATTCCAGGGCTTTTTTGGCCTTGTCTTCCGGGCTGAGTTTGGCGGCGGCTTCGCGGGCGGCCATCGCTTTTTCGATAGCCAGCTGGGCCGGGTCGTTGGTAGAGGCCGCTGCAGCAACGGGCGCTTCGCTCTCGGATAGCTGTGCCAGCTCGCCTCGCGCCGCTTCCAGCTTGTCGCGCAGTTTCGCGGTGGATTGTTCCAGTACCGGAGCGGTATCCGAGCCGCTGTCTCTGGCTTCCGCCAGTTTCTGTTCGGACTTGTGCAGCCGTTTTTCCAGCGAGGCAACCTGGTCCTGCGCTTTTTCCAGGGGGGATTTGTCATCGGCTTTGGCGCGGGCGGCTTGGGCACGCGCGATGGCGGCTGCTGCGGGGTCGTCGGAATTTTCTTGCTCGAACTGCTGTAGTTCGTCTTTCGCCGCCGAGAGCTTTTCCGTCATACGCTGATGGGCAGTCTGCAGCGCGCCGAGATTAGGCGCTTCGGCAGCTTCGGCTTCTTTGAGCTTGCCGGCAGCACTCTCAAGGCGTTTTTCTGCAGTTTCCACCGCCTTCTTCAAGCGCGCCAGTTTTTCGTCTTTTGTTTCTGCAGGCGCTGTACCGCTGCGTTTGGCCATGGCTTTTTCGATGGCGGCCTGGGCGGGATCGACTGCCGACGTTGTCGCTTTTTCCTGTGCGGCTTTGACCGGATCTTTGCCTGCGGCCGCCTTTTTCTTGGCGGCTTCCTGGCGGGCCTTGCGACGAGCCTCTTTCTCGGCCTCCTCGCGCTCTATGCGCAGCTGGCGGGCTTCAAATCGCGCTTTGGCGTGCTCGGATTTCACCTTTTCCTGCTGCTGCTTGCGAATTTCTGCCTTGGAGGCGCGGTAGTACTGCACCAACGGTATGTTGCTGGGGCAGGCATAGGAGCAGGCGCCGCATTCAATGCAGTCGAAGAGGTTGTGGTCTTCAAGTTTTTCGTATTCCTTGCCGCGCGCGAACCAGTACATCTGCTGGGGCAACAGTGACACTGGGCAGGCTTCTGCGCACATGCCGCAGCGAATACAGGCCTGGGCCGGTGGCGGTGGCGGTAGTTCCTTTTTGGTCGGCGCCAGCAGGCAGTTGGTGGTTTTTACCACCGGTACCGACGTATCGCGGAGGGTGAAGCCCATCATGGGGCCGCCCATTACCAGACGAATGCAGTTGTCCTGCTGGAACCCGCCGAGTTTTAGAAGGTGTTCTACTGGTGTGCCGAGCAGTACTTCAAAATTGCCCGGTGCAGTGCAAGCATCGCCGGTGACGGTGGTAATACGGGAAATCAGCGGTTCGCCGTAGTGCACAGCCCGGTGAATGGCCACGGTGGTGCCAATGTTCTGGCAGACGATACCCACGTCAGCCGGCAGGCCGCCCGAGGGTACTTCGCGGCCGGTGAGGATCTGGATCAGCTGTTTTTCACCACCGGAAGGGTACTTGGTGGGAAACACGACAACCTCAATATTGCTGCCTTGGGCCGCCGCGCGCAGGGCAGCGATGCCTTCGGGCTTGTTGTCTTCCACGCCGATCAGGGTCTGCTCGGTGGGCTGTATCAGGTGCTGCAGTATCTTTACGCCAGCAATGATCTGATCGGCGCGCTCGCGCATCAGAATGTCATCGGCGGTGATATAGGGTTCGCATTCAGTGCCGTTGATGATCAGTGTGTCGATAACGGCGTCATCGCGGGTGCTGAGTTTTACTGCCGAGGGGAAGCCAGCGCCGCCCATACCGGCGATGCCTGCATTGCGAATCACGTTGATCAGAGCGGGCTTGTCGAGGGTGGTATAGTCCGCTATGCCCTGATGGTCAATCCATTCGTCTTTGCCATCGGTCTCAATAACGACGCAGGGGGCCAGCAGGCCTGAGGGGTGCGGGATTTCCCGATGTTCAATGGCTGCCACCGTGCCCGAGCTACCGGCGTGAACCGGAACGCTGACAAAGCCCGCAGCTTCGGCAATCATCTGGCCTTTCAAAACCCGCTGGCCCACTTCCACGATGGGTGCGGCTGGCGCGCCGATATGCTGTGACAGGGGGTGAACCAGCACGGGAGGAATGCCCGCCTGGATAATGCCGCGGCTCAGGGATTGTGCCTTGTTTTCCGGTGGATGAACGCCGCCGTGTATGTCCCAGATCTTTCTCATGCGGCCTGATCCTTGTTGTCGCTGTCACTGGCCGGACGATCGCTCGCGATCAAGTCTTCGGTAATGGCCTCTTCGGCGGGCTTGGGCAGTTCCCAGCTCCAGTTCTGCAAGGTGGTGGGCAGTGGAATCATATCGATGCAATCTACCGGGCAGGGCTCCACACACAGGTCGCAGCCGGTACATTCGCTCGCAACAACGGTGTGCATATGTTTGGCGGCGCCAACAATGGCGTCTACCGGGCATGCCTGAATACACTTGGTGCAGCCGATACACTCTTCTTCTCGAATGTAGGCGACCGAGGGCACGCTGGCTTCTTCGGCGTCCAGCGGCAGGGCTTCTACATCGAGCAGGTCAGCCAAGGCGTTGATGGTCGCCTCGCCACCGGGAGGACATTTGTTGATGGCATCGCCGTCGGCAATTGCCTCGGCGTAGGGGCGACAGCCAGGATAGCCGCATTGGCCGCATTGGGTCTGCGGCAGCAGCGCTTCGATCTGATCGGCAATCGGGTCGCCTTCGGTTTTGAATTTGACGGCAGCAAAGCCGAGCAGGGAGCCAAAGGCTATGCCGAGCACCGCCAGCGAGGCCAGTGCAGCGATAAAGGGGTGTTGGGCGAGCAGTTCGTACATGTCGACTCTCCTACACCAGGCCTGCAAAGCCCATAAAGGCCAGCGACATTAGGCCCGCCGTTACCATACCGATAGCGGGGCCTTTAAAGGGTTGTGGAACATCGGCTACGGCCAGCCGTTCGCGCATGGCGGCAAACAGTACCAGCACCAGTGAGAAGCCGGCGGCGGCGCCAAAGCCGTAAAGCGCAGATTCCACGAAGTTGTGTTCTTTGTTGATATTGAGCAGTGCCACTCCGAGCACAGCGCAGTTGGTGGTAATCAGCGGCAGGAACACGCCCAGAACCTTGTATAACAGCGGGCTGGTTTTACGTACCACCATCTCGGTAAATTGCACGACAACCGCGATCACCAGAATAAAGGAGATGGTGCGCAGGTATTCCAGACCCAGCGGCACCAGCAGCCATTCGTAGGTGAGCCAGCTACAGATGGAGGCGAGGGTGAGCACAAAGGTGGTCGCGCTGGACATGCCGATGGCAGTTTCCAGTTTGTTGGAAACACCCATGAAGGGGCACAGTCCCAAGAACTGCACCAGTACAAAGTTATTGACCAGAATCGCACTGATCAACAGAACAGAATAGTCCGCCAACATCGTGGGCCTCGACGATGAAATTCGTAAGTTTTGCGCGCGGCGGGCAAATGCCCGGTAACAAAAAGTGAGCTGAGCTCAAAAAACAGGCGGTTAGTCTATTTTATTTCGAACAAGCGTTCAATTTAAAAGTCCTTGAAAGGACTGGCAAAATCGGCCGTTTGGGTGGGGTTTTGTGGCTATAGCCCCCCTTATTTCACTTGCATTCCCGGTTGTGCTCCGGTGTGCGGCTCCAGCAGATAGATATCGTTACCGCCGGGCCCGGCTGCCAGCACCATGCCCTCGGATACGCCGAAGCGCATTTTACGGGGTTTCAGGTTGGCCACCAATACCGTCAGTTTGCCAATCAGCTGATCTGGCTCGTAGGCGCCGCGGATGCCGGAGAACACCTGGCGGGTCTCGTCGCCCACATTCAGGGTAAGTTTCAGCAGCTTGTCGGCGCCTTCAACGTACTCGGCATTGGCAATTTCAGCAATGCGCAGATCAACCTTGGCGAAATCTTCAAAGTCTATTTCGCCGGCGGGCTCATCGCTTTTGGCAGCCTTTTTGCTGCTCTTCTTCGCGGCTGGAGCATTCTTGGCCTGCGCTGCCGCCGCTTCTTCTCGGCTCTCCGCCAGCATCTTGTCGACGGTGTCCGAATCCACGCGGGTCATCATGGGCTTGAACTTTTCTATGCTGTGATTCAGCAGAGGGCTGAATTCGTTATCCCAGCGCAGCTCGGTGTTGAGAAAGGCCTCTGCCTGCTGTGCCAGTGCGGGCACCACGGGTTTGAGGTAAGTCATCAACACGCTGAACAGGTTGATGCACTGAGAGCTGACTGCAACAGCATCCTGCACGGTCGCTTCGTCCTTGGCCGTTTTCCAGGGCTCCTTCGCGTCGAAGTACTCGTTGACGGCGTCGGCAAGTGCCATGATCTCGCGCACAGCGCGGCTATATTCGCGTTGCTCATAGAAGCCGGCAATTTCTTCACTCTTGCCGGTAACTTGCTGCCACAGCTCTGGGTTGTCCAGCTCCGCACTAAGGTTTCCAGCGTTGCCCTTGTGAATAAACTTGGCACTGCGGCTGGCGATATTGACCAGCTTGCCCACCAGGTCTGCGTTGACTCGCTGAATAAAGTCATCGAGGCTCAGGTCGATGTCGTCGACGCCGCCGGACAGTTTGGCGGCAAAGTAATAGCGCAGATACTCGGGCTGGAAATGCTTGAGGTAAGTGCCGGCCTTGATAAAAGTACCGCGTGATTTGGACATCTTTTTGCCGTTGACGGTCAAAAAGCCGTGCACATAGATGGAGGACGGGGTGCGAAAGCCGGCAGATTCCAGCATGGCGGGCCAGAACAGACCGTGAAATTTGATGATGTCCTTGCCGATGAAGTGATACAGCTCGGTTTTAGAGTCCTTTGCCCAGAAATATTCAAACTGGCGACCTTTCTTCTCACACCAATTGGCGCAGCTGGCCATGTAGCCGATGGGCGCATCCAGCCAGACGTAAAAAAACTTACCTGGTGCGTCGGGAATCTCAAAGCCGAAGTAGGGAGCGTCGCGAGAAATATCCCAGGAGTTGAGGCCAGCTTCCAGCCATTCGCCCAGTTTGTTGGCAATTTGCGGTTGCAGACGGTCGGAGCGGGTCCAGTCTTTCAGGAAGTCAGTGAATTCCGCCAGCTTGAAAAAGTAATGGGTGGACGCTTTTTCAACGGGGGTGGCGCCTGAAATCACGGAGCGCGGTTCGATCAGATCGGCCGGGGTATAAGTGGCGCCGCAGGCCTCACAGTTGTCACCGTACTGATCGTCAGTTTTGCACTTGGGGCAAATGCCCTTGATGTAGCGATCGGCCAGAAACAGGTTTTTCTCGGGGTCGAACAGCTGGGTGATTTCCCGCTTTTCGATATGGCCGTTGGCGTCCAGTTTGCGATAGATCTCCTGAGCGTAGCGCTCACACTCCTTGGAGTGGGTGGAGTAATAATTGTCAAAATTGATCAGGAAACCGTCAAAATCCTTTTCATGGTCGGCCTGTACCCGCTTGATCTGCTCTTCCGGGGTGATGCCCAGCTTTTCGGCGGTGAGCATGATGGCGGTGCCGTGAGCGTCGTCAGCACACAGGTACGTGCAGTCGTGGCCGCGCAGTTTCTGAAAGCGCACCCATATATCTGTCTGGATGGTTTCCAGCAGATGGCCGAGGTGGAGCGGGCCATTGGCGTAGGGCAGGGCGCTGGTGACCAGAATCTGACGTTTCGACATGGGTTTCCTGATGCTGTCTTTTGGCGGTGGTGTGTCTAGGGTTTAGAGGCGGCGTACTATAGCGTTTTTGGTGGCGGGCTGCATCTGCGGTTGGCCGATAGGCCTGTCTGAGACTGAGCCCGTTGAGCGTGTCTTCGTTGAGAGGGTTAGCGCGAGGGCGTATACTCGGCCTCCGTTTTGGTTTACTCCCCCGGATACTCATGTCTGATCTTGAACAGCGCCTGCGCGAGCAATTGCTGGCTTTTAACCTGCCGCAGGTCAACCTGCCGTTAAACCTGGTAGGCCGCATTGAACAGCTCACCGCTGGTCCCAGTGCCGTCGAAGCGGCTATCACTCTCCATTTTCCTGTCCGTTTGCTGGCGAAGGCGATGGAGGCCGCATTGCTGGAACTGCTGCGCTCGGCCTCAGGTATAGAAAAGTGCAAACTGACCCTGAAGTGCGAAGTGCAGGCCACGCCGGCCGTGGGGGAAACCCAGAACCTTGAGCGGGTGAAGAATGTCATTGCCGTCGCTTCTGGTAAGGGCGGTGTGGGTAAATCTACCACTTCGGTCAATCTGGCGCTGGCCCTTGCCGCTGAAGGTGCCAAGGTTGGCATTCTGGATGCGGATATCTATGGCCCAAGTCAGCAGGTGATGTTGGGTGTGAAAGAAGGTCAGCGGCCCGAGCAGTATGGCACGCACTATCTCAAGCCGATTGTCGCCCATGGTTTGCAATCTATGTCGATGGGCTATCTGGTCACCGAGAAAACGCCAATGGTTTGGCGCGGCCCCATGGCCAGTGGTGCGCTGCAGCAATTGCTGTATCAGACCTACTGGGATGACCTCGATTACCTGGTGATTGATATGCCTCCGGGTACCGGCGATATTCAGCTGACCTTGTCGCAGAAGGTGCCGGTGACCGGCGCGGTGATTGTAACGACACCTCAGGATATTGCGCTGCTCGACGCCAAAAAAGGCATTGAGATGTTCCAGAAAGTGGATGTGCCGGTGCTTGGTATTGTGGAGAACATGGCCGTGCACGTGTGTACCAACTGTGGTCATGCCGAACACCTGTTTGGCGAGGGCGGTGGTCAGAAAATAGCGAACGACTACAAAGTGCCGATGCTGGGGGCGCTGCCGTTAACGCTGAATATTCGCGAACAGGCGGATAAGGGCTTGCCGGTGGTGGCTGAAAATTCGGAGTCGGAAACGTCGCTGATTTACCGTGAGGTCGCGATCCGGCTTGCGGCAGAGTTGGCGCGTCGCCAGGCCAGCGGGGCGAACAAGGCCTTCCCCAACATTGTTATCAAGAACGATTAGTGGCGAGCTCCGGTATTTTTAGCCGGCGCACCCAGAGACATAAGGAAAACACCCACAATGAGCATTAAAGCCGACAAATGGATTCGCCGCATGGCCGAAAGCGAGGGCATGATTGAGCCCTTTGAGCCGGGTCAGGTGCGGGAAAATGGAAGTGGTAAGATTATTTCTTATGGTACATCAAGCTACGGCTATGACGTGCGCTGCTCCGATGAATTCAAGGTGTTTACCAATATTCACTCTGCGACGGTAGATCCGAAAAATTTCGATGAAAAGAGTTTTGTCGACATCCAGGGCGAATACTGCATCATTCCTCCTAACTCTTTTGCTCTGGCGCGAACAGTGGAGTACTTCCGCATTCCGCGCAATGTGCTTACTGTCTGTCTGGGTAAATCCACCTACGCGCGCTGCGGGATTATCGTAAACGTGACGCCGCTCGAGCCGGAGTGGGAAGGGCATGTGACGTTGGAGTTTTCCAATACCACCAACCTGCCGGCGAAAATCTATGCCAACGAAGGTGTGGCGCAGATGCTGTTTTTCGAATCCGACGAGGTCTGCGAAGTGAGCTACAAGGATCGGGGAGGGAAATATCAGGGGCAGCGTGGGGTCACGCTGCCGAAAACCTAGAAAGCGGCAATGTCGAGGTTGACGGATTTCAGTTGCATCTGAATCTGTTCGTCATCTTCGTTGCGTTCCATGCGCACAATCAGAAAGTCGAGATCGGGGGCCACCCAGATAAAGGTTTCCCGGTCTTTTCCCGCCGTTGTCTGCCGCAGTTTGACCGTATGAATCTGTCGCTTGCCGGCGCTGATGGTTTGTTCACCGATTTTTTCCACCCGATACTGCTTGTGGCGGCCCCGGTCGACCAGATGGTAGGTCTTGGGCGTTTGCAGCTGGCCGGCGAGTAGGTCGAGTCGCAGCTGAATCTGGTAGCTAAGTTTGTCGTAGCTCGGCACTTTCAGGTCGGCGTGTCGAGTGCCGCTGTCCAGGGAGAATGAGGCGCGTTTTTTCCCCCAGTCGTAGCGAATCACCTGATCTTTTCGGTCGCCCGGTGATTGCTGATACGTGTACTCGAGCGGCACCACATCAACGCCGTTATATTTTACGATGACGGATTCACTAAAGCGGGCAAACAGAATTCGCGCGGAATCTTTGAGGGTCCATTGATTCTCACCACTGTGATGAAGCTCGCGGGTGACTTCGGCCGCGAGGCCATCTCTTACAATGCCATAGGTCGCCCGGTAGGGTTTGAGTGGTACGCCGGCGCCGGCATGGGCGAGGCTGGAGAGCAGCAGACTGCCGCTAGTCAGCAGTAACGCAATGAAAAGGAAAGCCTGTTGGCGGAAGCGCATTATCATCAAGTTCTGCCTGATTGCCATTAAGAGTCAGACGCCCTTCCGCAAACCAGCGAGCGGCCAGCGGATAGATGCGGTGTTCCTGTTCGAGCACGCGTGCTGCGAGAAGTTCCGCAGTGTCACCTGCCTTTACTGGTACCTGAGCCTGCAAAATCGGCGGCCCGCCGTCAAGTTCTTCGGTCACAAAATGTACCGTGGCGCCGGCTTCGGTGTCGCCGGCATCAATGGCTCGCTGGTGGGTGTGCAGCCCAGGATATTTTGGCAGCAGCGACGGGTGGATGTTCAGCATGCGCCCCCGGAAGTGGCGAACAAAGTCGGCACCGAGAATGCGCATAAAGCCCGCCAGGACGACCAGGTCAGGGGCGAAGCTGTCGATAGTGTCGCGCAACGCAGCGTCGAAATCATCGCGATTTGCAAAGCCGGTGTGATCGACCACCGCAGTGGCAATGCCGGCTTGGGCTGCCCGCTCAAGCCCGCCAGCGGCAGGGCGGTTGGAAATGACCGCCGCTATGTCAGCGGGTAGCTCGCCCTGTTTGGCTGCATCGATAAAGGCCTGCAGATTGGAGCCGCTGCCGGAGATGAGAATGACAAGCTTGCAGGGCATTTACAGGCCCTGCAGAACGACGCGCTCGTCTTCCTCCGCGCAGGCTTCGATTTCGCCGATAACACTGGCGATTTCACCCTGCTGTTTCAGCATGTCCAGGACAGCTTCCTCGTTGGCGGCGTCTACGCAAAGGACAAAACCGATACCGCAGTTGAAGGTGCGGTGCATTTCTCGGCTGGTGACGTTGCCGGCCTGCTGTAGCCAGTTGAAAACTTCCGGGCGCTGCCAGGTGCTTACGTCGATGGTGGCGCGGGTGCCCTTGGGCAGTACGCGCGGAACATTTTCCAATAGTCCGCCGCCAGTGATGTGAGCCATCGCCTTGATCGGGTACTCCTTGACCAGGCGCAGAATCTGCTTGGCGTAAATGCGGGTTGGTGCGAGCAGCGTTTCGCCCAGTGTGCTGTCGCCGAAAGCCTGGCTCAGGTCGGCCTTGCTGACCTCAATGATCTTGCGGATCAGGGAATAGCCATTGGAGTGTGGCCCGGATGAGCGGATGCCAATCAGTTTGTCACCCACGCGCACTGAAAAGCCGTCGATGATTTTGGATTTCTCGACTACGCCTACGCAGAAGCCTGCCAGGTCGTAATCTTCACCGTGGTACATGCCCGGCATTTCTGCCGTTTCACCACCTACCAGCGCGCAACCGGACAGCTCGCAGCCGGCGCCAATGCCTTCTACAACCTTGGCGGCTACATCGACATTGAGCTTGCCTGAGGCGTAGTAATCCAGGAAGAACAGCGGCTCAGCGCCAGTAACCAGCAGGTCGTTGACACACATAGCCACCAGATCAATGCCGATGGTGTCGTGAATGCCCAGGTCCATGGCCAGACGCAGTTTGGTGCCAACGCCATCGGTTCCGGACACCAGTACAGGTTCCTGGTAGCCGCTGGGAATCTGGCACAGGGCGCCAAATCCGCCCAGGCCGGACATCACCTCAGAGCGGCGAGTCTTCTTGGCGACGTGTTTGATGCGCTCGACCAGCGCGTCACCTGCGTCAATATCAACACCGGCGTCTTTGTAGCTCAAGGAGGGAGTGGAATCGGTCATCTGGGGCACCCTGTTTTCGAGGGCGGCTATTCTAGCCTGAATGGACAGCAAATTCAGCACGTATTTGGCGCTGATTGCGGCTGTATCGCGGCACACGCCTTGCTACAATGGCCGCTTGCTAACTTGCTGGTTTGCGCAAAGTTTATGAAAAAAATAAGCGTACTTGTGTTGCTGGGCCTATTTTGGGGGCCGCTGCAGGCAGAAGTAGTCAAAAATCTCTACAACGCGCAGGTGCCGGTCGCCCAGCGTGGTCAGGCGGCGTTGAAAGATGCTGCCGCTGAAGGATTGCGGCAGGTGTTGGTGCGCGTGAGCGGGCGTGAGGATGTCGCCAGCTTCGGCGATGTGCAGCGCGCCTTGCCCAAGGCAGAAAGTCTGTTGAACCAGTATCACTACAGTAACAAGCTGGTCGATGGTCGCGATCAGCTGTTTATTGATTTCAGCTTCAGCGAGGTTGAAGTTAATCGTTTGCTGAGTCAGGCGGGGCTGCCGGTGTGGGACAAAAACCGGCCGCAAACCCTGGTTTGGCTGGTGGTGGATGATTTCAGCGGCCGCCACTTTGTTAGCGAAGCCAGTGATCCTGAGATCGTCCAGGCGTTGCGTGAAGCCGCCGCACAGCGCGGACTGCCATTGGTGTTTCCGGTGCTCGATATCGATGACAAGTTGCAGCTCACCACGGGTCAGGTGTGGTCG
Source organism: Litorivivens sp. (assembly GCF_057445395.1). Taxonomy (NCBI): domain Bacteria; kingdom Pseudomonadati; phylum Pseudomonadota; class Gammaproteobacteria; genus Litorivivens; species Litorivivens sp. The sequence goes on along the minus strand of NZ_JBVBUV010000026.1, from coordinate 32,843 downwards.
ATGGATCTCGAGGCTGTGCGCAAGGCGGCGGAGCGCTATCGAACCTCGCAAATTCTTACTGGCCGACTCACGCGGCTCTCCACCAGCTGGATCGCCAATTTTGCGGTGATCAGCGGCATCGATGAAGATCTTCTGGATCGGCAGGCGCCAGAGCTGGCTGATATTTTGAGACCCGTGGTCAATTCGGTGGCGGATGAATTAGCCAGCCGTTTTGCTGTGATCAGGTCCGGCCAGAGTGGCGCGCGCGAGCATATCGTGGTTAGCGGCATCGGCAACTTTCGGGATTACGCGCGTCTGTTGACCTATCTGGAAGGCGTGGCTGTTGTTGAGCACGCCAACCCTGTCTGGGTGTCGGGTGCTCAAGCGGTGATTGAGCTGCATCTGGAGGGAAGCATGGATAAAGCCCGGCAGTTTTTCCTGCTTGATAAAAAACTGTTGGACGACAACAACCCCGGGGTGGCGTTTACACAGTCCAACTTGCCGGTTGAGCAGGTTCACAGCTATTACCGGTGGCAGAGCCGGCCATGAGCAACACACGGCTGGCGCTGTTGATTGCCGGGGCTGCGGGTATCGGGCTGTTGATACACTTGCTCAAGCCGATACTGGCGCCGTTTCTCGTTGCTGCACTGTTGGCCTACCTTGGGGATCCGCTGGTGGATCGGCTGGAGGCGCGGCGCATGGGGCGCACCGCAGCCGTGTGTGTTGTATTTCTGGTGCTGACGCTGTTTTCTCTTGTGGTGCTGTTGATTGCCCTGCCGTTGCTTGTCGAGCAGTTTCAGCTGCTTGGTGTTCGCTTGCAGGCCCTGCTCCAGTGGCTGCAAACCCAAGTGCTGCCTGAGCTTCGGGCGAGGCTCGGTGAGGGCGCCACCCTGACCGGAGCAGGTCAGGCGCTAGGTAAAAACATTGGTACCGCCGGTGATGTGTTGTTTCGGCTATGGAACCGAATTACTGGCTCCAGCATGGTTATCATGGGCTGGTTGAGCACGCTGGTGCTGATTCCGGTAGTCACCTTTTACCTGTTGCGTGATTGGGACATTCTGGTCGCTAAAATCCGCGACCTGCTACCGCGCAACATCGAAGGCCGCGCTAGCCTGATTGCCCGCGAGTGCGACGAGATTCTCGGCGCCTTTATTCGCGGTCAGATGCTGGTAATGGCGGCGCTCGCGGTGGTGTACACGCTGGGGCTGTGGATGGTCGGCCTGGAATTGGCTCTGGTGCTGGGTCTGCTTGCGGGGCTTGCTAGCATCGTACCCTATATGGGGTTTGTGGTTGGCATCGTGGCGGCAGTGATAGCTGCCTGGTTTCAGTTTCACGACCCTTGGGCGCTGTTTCAGGTTGGCGTGGTGTTTACCGTGGGTCAGATGCTCGAAGGTATGGTGCTCACGCCACTGCTGGTGGGTGATCACATCGGCCTGCATCCGGTGGCCGTGATCTTTGCCTTGCTGGCCGGGGCACAATTGTTCGGCTTTGTGGGCATATTGCTGGGGTTGCCAGCGGCGGCAGTCATTATGGTCATGTTGCGTCATGTGCATAGCAGCTACCTTGGCAGTGAGCTCTATGGTGGACCGAAGCAGCCGGGGATAATCACCGATGAGTGAGCAGCTGGCCTTGGGGATTGGGCCTGAGAAATCTTTGCGGTTCGACAATTTCTATACCATCGCGGCAAACCGTCTGCTGGTGAACCAGCTTAAGTTGCAGGCCGAGAGCGAAGGCGAGCAGTGGGTGCTGGTGCACGGCACGCCGGAAAGTGGCCGAAGCCATTTGCTGCAGGCAAGTTGCCATCAGGCGGCGAGTCATGGTTTTTCGGCATCTTATTTCCCTCTGCGTGAATTCACGGACGCCAATCCCCAGGCACTGCTAGAGGGCACTGAGCAGGCTGATTTGCTGTGTCTGGACGATCTGGATGTGGTGATTGGACGGCCACAGTGGGAGGAAAGCCTGTTTCACCTCTACAACCGGGCTTTGCTCAGCGGCACTGCGTTACTGCTGGCGTCACGGCTACCCGCGGCCGCTCTGGCCTGTAGCCTGCCAGATCTGCATTCCCGCCTTAAAAGCTTCAGTGTGTATCAGCTGACGGCCCTAAGTGAGGAGCAGCGGTTGGAAGCGCTCATGTTTCGCGCGACTGGCTTGGGCATGGAGCTGGATCGCGATGTGGCTGAATACCTCTATCACCGGGCAGCACGCAATCTGGCGACCCTGTTCGGTATTCTCGACCAGTTGGATCGTGAGTCGCTGAGGCATCAGCGCTCACTGACAAAGCCTTTTGTGAAATCGGTTCTTGGCTGGTAGGCGCACAATCTGTAAACGTGTGTTAAATTGCGCACTTAAGCCATTAAATAGACTGGCATAACCCCGAAATATCAGTTATACCTAGGCGTTATGGCTAAAGGTGTCCGGCGTGAGGTCAAGAATTCAAAACTCAGCGGCGGGCCGATAATGTTAACCAAGTCGATTTTAAAACCACCTAGTACGCGGGGGACGTAAAATGAAGAAATCAATTGCTGTGTCGCTTATGGCCGCAGCTGTTGCCAGTGCGATGTCTGCAACTGTGTCTGCAGAAGGCGCTTGGCGCGCAACGTATATGGGCGGCTATCAGGGCTTTGACGGTGACCGTGATCTGGAAGGCGGAATCACCGATATTGTTGCTCTGGAGCGCAAGCTGTCAGACGAGTGGGGTGTTGAGTTGCGCGCCCAGATAGCGTCGCCTGATAGCGATCGGGACATCCGCGCGGCGGACGTCGATTTACTGCAAGGTAGTGTGGATCTTCTGCGTTACTACGATATTGGCCAGGAACGTTGGGCGCCTTATGCGGCAATTGGTTTGGGCCACGCCGATTTTGAAACTGACACAGCCACCAGCGGCGAGACTCAGGCGAATCTCGGCGGCGGTGTGATGTACATGATCAATAAAGACTGGTCTGCGCGATTTGATGCCCGTTACATCAACGGTCTGGACGTGGAAATGTCTGATTACGTGGTTGGTCTGGGTATCAGCTACTCCTTCGGTGGCGGTTCAACCTCTAAGCCTGAGCCGGCCCCAGCGCCCATGAAGCCTCGTGAAAAAGACACAGACGGTGATGGCGTATCTGACAGCATGGATCGTTGCGCCAACACGCCGGTAGGTGTTGTGGTCAATGCATCGGGCTGTCCGCTGGATACCGACGGTGACGGCGTTCCTGATTACAAAGACAAGTGTCCGCAAACTCCGGCCGGCCGTCAGGTTGACGCCAGCGGCTGTAAGTTTGTGCTGTCGCGAACTGAACAGATCCGGATGGAAGTGAATTTCGCCTCCAACTCTTCCGACGTTCCTGCGCAATATATGGCTGAAGTCGAAAAAGTGGCGAGCTTCCTGAAGAAATTTGGTGGTGTTAGTGCCGTTATTGAAGGTCACACTGACAGCTCCGGATCGGATGCCTACAACAAGACGTTGTCACAGCGTCGTGCTGACGCAGTGAAAGCTGCTCTGGTTAGCAAATATGGTATCAACGCCTCGCGCCTGACAGCGATTGGTTACGGTGAAGAGCGTCCGGTTGCCAGCAACGAGACGCGTGAAGGCCGAAGCCAGAACCGTCGAGTTGTTGCGGTGCTCAAGGCTGAAGTGTCTGAATAAACGATTGCTCTAACGCAATAAGGCCTCCTTCGGGAGGCCTTTTTTTTGGTTCTTCGAATGGGGGCGGATAGGTGCGAGTATAAGGTCAGCTGCACTAAAGCCTATCTTCTTTAATTTACAAAGACCCTTTTTGTCTCGAGATATTCGCTTGTGGTATTGCCGAGAGCTGGCCGCAGCGAACCAGAAGCTAACCCCTTGTTTTTAAACGCCCGGCGAGTTTGGGGTGGCAAGCCTCCCTGATTGGCACGTTTCTTGACTCTTACTCTCCCATAGGTGCAATTGCGTGCGGTAAAACCCTCTTTTGGTGCACCGCGGGTGAAAACGCAATTCCCTGGCCGCACCAAAGTGGTGCTGACGCTTTATCGGGAGACATTAAATGCTGTTCGGGCGCAAAGATCGCAAGCCGATTGTAATTGCCGACAAGAAAGTGGTTGATTGGAAATATGCCGTGTGTGGTTATTGTTCCACGGGATGCTCCATCGAAGTCGGGCTGAATGCTGACGGTAAGCCGGTGGCGAGTCGTGGCAAGGGTAGCGCGCCAGTCAATCAAGGCAAACTTTGCATCAAGGGCATTTTCGAACACGAGCTGGTAACCACCGCAGGGCGCGGTACCGAACCCTTGATGCGCGACAAACCTTATCTGCCCTATCAGCCAACCAGCTGGGATGCGGCGTTGGATCGCACGGCCGATGAGTTCAAGCGAATTCAGGAAAAATACGGTCGCGACAGCGTGGCTGTCGTGTCGACCGGCCAGCTGCTCACCGAAGAGTTCTACACGCTTGGCAAACTGGTGCGCGGAGTCATTGGTACCAACAACTACGATGGTAATACCACGTTGTGTATGGCGTCGGCTGTGTCAGGCTACAAGCGTTCTTTCGGTTCTGACGGTCCTCCTGGCTGTTATGAGGATTTCGAGCATACTCACTGCCTGATGGCCTTCGGCTCTAACCTGCCAGAACAGCACCCTATCATTTACTGGCGTTTGAAAGAGGCGCTGGAAAAGCGCAAGTTTCCCCTGATTGTGGTCGACCCTCGCGTGACCATGATGGCTCAGTTTGCCGACATCCATCTGCCTATTACACCAGGCACGGATCTGGTGCTGCTGAACGCGATGGCCCATGTGATCATCAAAGAGGGCTTGCAGAAGCAGGATTATATCGATGCGCACTGCGGCGGTTATGAAGAGCTGAAGGCCCTGGTAGAGAAATACGATCCGGAGTCTGCTTCGCGTATTTGCGGCATTGACGCCGATACCATTCGTCACGTGGCCCGCATGTACGCCAAGGCGCCGTCTGCTATGAGTATCTGGACGATGGGGATCAACCAGAGCACTCACGGTAGCGATGGTGTGTGCGGTATCAATAACCTGAACCTCATCACTGGCAATATTGGCATTCCCGGAGGCACCTCGCTGTCGATCACCGGTCAGTGCAACGCGATGGGTACCCGTGAGTGGTCATCCTGTTCCGGTTTGCCCGGTTACCGCATGCTGGAGAAAGAGGAGCACCGCGAAGAGGTTGGTAAATTCTGGGGCGTTGACCCCGAGTTTTTCCCGAAAAAGCGTGGCCTCCAGCAAACCGATATTTTTCCGGCCATCGAGTCCGGGGAAATCAAGGCGCTGTGGATTGTTGCAACTAATCCGCTGACCTCCATGCCCAACCAGCCGCGCATCAAGAAGGCGTTGGAAAAGCTGGAATTCATGGTGGTGCAGGATGGCTATGCTGACTGCGAAACCGCCAAGTATGCCCATGTGTATCTACCGGGCGCGGTATGGGGCGAGAAAGAGGGAGTACAGACTAATACCGAGCGCCGGGTAAATCTGGTGCGTAAATTTGTCGAGCCGCCAGGCCAGGCCAAGCCGGACTTTTGGGTGTTCAATGAGCTGGCCAAGCGTTTTGAACAAGGTCGTAGAATCAAGTTTCCGGAAACCACCTCGGAAATTTTCGACGAGATGAAGCATCTTTCCAAAGGTGAAGGGCGGACGCTGGATATCTCCGGTATGAGTCACGATAGTATCGAGGAGCAGCGTGGTATCCAGTGGCCCATGCGCGAAGGTGATGCCACCGGTAATCCGCGTCTGTACAGCGATGGAAAATTCCAGACGCCGAACGGCAAGGCTAATCTGCTGGCCATGGACTACATTGAGAACAATGAAGTTCCCGACACCCAATACCCCTTCTGGTTGAACAGCGGTCGGGTGGTAGAGCATTTTCACACTCGCACCAAAACCGGCAAGATTGGCAACCTGAACAAGTTTAGCCCCACCCCCTATATGGAAATGAACCCGGACGCCGCCCGCGAGCAGGGTGTAGAGCATATGAGCTACGTGCGTCTGGTATCCCGACGTGGCGACGCGGTGGTTATGGTGCAGCTGACCCAGCGTGTGCCGCGCAATATGGTGTTTATTCCCATGCACTACCACGACTGCGTTAATCGCCTGTCGCTGGGATTGCTAGACCCCTATTCCCGTCAGCCCGCCTTTAAACAGTGTGCGGTGCGTATCGAGCATGTGGATCAGAAAGAAGCTGCGCGACTGAATGTAGAGCGCCGGGCGTTTTAAGAGAGAAGGTTTTTACCATGTGGCAAGTACGAGACGACGAACCCCAGTACGCTTTTTTGAAAGAACCGAAAGCGCCTGAAGTTAATTACTACGAGGCGCCGATTGACCTGATTGCGCGTTCCGGTGGCGAAGCGCAGCCGGGGCGGGAAATGTTCATCAATAATGAGCCGGGCGTTGGTACGAATCCCAATCGCAATAAGCAGCATGCCTTTCACTTTACCGCAGACAACTGTATTGGCTGTCATGCCTGTGAGGCTGCCTGTTCTGAGAAGAATGACAATCCTGCGCATATCAGTTTTCGCAGCGTTGGTTATGTGGAGGGCGGAACCTATCCGGATTTTCGTCGGATGAATATCTCCATGGCCTGCAACCACTGCGACAATCCGGTATGTCTTAAAGGCTGCCCGACGCGTGCCTACACCAAACATGCAGAATATGGCGCGGTGCTGCAAGATCCGGAAACCTGTTTTGGTTGTGGTTACTGTACTTGGGTGTGCCCTTACAATGCGCCGCAGCTCGATCCGATCAAAGGGCAGGTGTCCAAATGCAACATGTGTGTAGATCGGCTGGAGGTAAACCTGAAGCCGGCCTGTGTTTCGGCCTGTCTCGGTAATGCGCTTAATTTTGGTGTGGTAGAGGATCTGCCAGAGAATCGAGAGCAGGGTAAGGTATCGATTCCCGGTTTTCCCGACCCTGAAATTACCCACCCGAACATCCGTTTCCAGCAAGTTAAAACTATGCCCGATGAGGTGACGCGTCCCGACGGCATGCCCGTGAAGTACCATCGCGATGAAGATGGCCAGTACCGTCCCGTGGTGGATCAAAAGAAAGGTGTGGAGCGGCACTGGAATCTAAAGCGTTTAAGCTCACGAGAGAATCCGCTGGTCATTTTTACCTTGGTCAGTCAGGCGGCGTTGGGTCTGTTTTTCAGCGCCTTCCTGGGAGCGCAGCTCGGGTTTGAACCCGCGCAAACGCTTCGGGCGTCTGTCATGTATGTGCCGCTGGTAACACTTGCAGTGGCATTTGCGGGCTTGGGAATGCTGATGTCAGCGACCCATTTGGGTAAACCTTTGCGCTTCTATCGCGGCTTCAACAACCTTAGACACTCGCCTGTATGTCGCGAAGGACTAGGAATGCTTCTATTTATGGTGTTTACCGGATTGCACATGTTGGCGGTGCTGCCGGAAAATGCAGTCTTTCAATCGGTGCTGGGAGACTGGGGCAGCTATACAACGCTGGCCTCGGTGTTCGGATGGTTAGCTGTGCCCAGCGGTTTGGTGGGGCTCTACTATATGTATCGCTGTTACCGCATACCAGCACGGCCTTTCTGGGACCACTGGCAGACGGCCACCGCTTTTGTTGGTACCAGCCTTACCTTCGGAGGCTTGTTGCTGGGCCTGGTTGGTGTGCCCACGCTGATGCTGGGTGGGCAGGATGTGAGTACGCTCACAGTGCTGTGTGCAGCGCTGGTGTTTGCCGGCTGCTTACTGGAATCACTGGGTCTGTGGCGCCACGGCAGCGAGATGAATGTGGGGAATAACGAAGGCAGCGCATCGCACTATGTGCAGTGCACGGTGTTTGGCAAGAGCTATGCCTTACGCAATGCCCTGCTGGGGGTAAATCTGGCCGTATCCGGTGGATTTCTGCTCGGGCTGTTCAATGCTGGGCCGCTGATGTTGGTCCTGGCGGCCGTATTGTCGCTGTCTACGTTTGCGGTCGCGGTAATAGGGCGGGCGCTGTTCTATGTGCTGGTTATACCCACAACCATGCCGGGTGCATTTTTCTGGAAGAACAAGGATTTCGAAGAGCACGCTCGGGAAATTGGGCTGGCCCATATGCCGCAGGTGGGTGTGGTCTACCATAATCACTGAGTGGCTACGGGCTCGCTGACGATTGCCGCGCTAAGCGCGGCAATTTTGTTATGGGCGGCCTGTAGTATTGGGCCGTTCAGGCTTGAGGGCGGCTTTGAGTTCTATGCTCGGCTTTTGGGTTTTGCCTAGAGGCTGGGGTGTTAGGCAAAGTAACTAACGGGCTTTCTTCTATTAGAGGGCCGAATCTTCTCGATGTCTCTGTAGTTTCCCGCCTGCTTTTCCGTGCGCATGCGCGCCACAACAGATTCCAATACCCGTTGCTTGTGAGCGGCAAAGTGCTGTGTGCGGTGCTGGTGTTGTTCAGCCAACGCGTGCTCACGCTCGACTGCCTCACCCCGGGGTATATAGTCGCCGCTCAGAATCTGCTGTTTGGTGTACGGCAATTTCACTGGTTTCGTCTTATTGTTCTGTCAGTTCAGGGTGGATGGCTGTTGTCACACCACCAATGACTCGATTGCGGTTAAGTGTGAACTAGGTCGCACTTTATCAATTTCAGGGGGTTTGGTCAAATAGTGATCAGTGCTTGCTCCGGGCACAAAAAACCCCGGGCATGCCGGGGTTTTTGTAGTGCCTAAAGGGCTGGTATCAGACGAACTGGAGAATCGCCAGAAATACAACTGTCAGCGCGATGCTGCAGTGGACCACACCTTTGACAGTAGTCATCGGACCAGTCTTGCCGAAAATGGCATTCAGTTCCAGGGCGGCGATCAGTGCCAGAACAATCCACAGGCCCAGTGGCAGGCTGTTCATGCCGTAGCTGGCAGCGCCGGTGCCGTGGAAAGAGCCCATCATGCCGATCAGCATTGGGCCGGAGAACAGGGTGTTGGTGCGCGATGCCAGGCCGGCTTTCGGGGCGGCAGCGGCAGCATCACCAGGGGTAATACCACACACAATCTTCTGGTTTGGCCAGATGATCAGCCAGACGTTAAGGAACATCAGGGTACCCAGAACCGCGCCCATGATGATGTAGGAGTCCCAGCCGTGAGACTGGCGAACCAGCTCCAGCAGTACCACACCGGTCAGGAAGGTAAACATGGCGCCCCAGCGGAACCACCACAGTGCACGTGGTGCCAGCTTCTTGACAGCGTCGGCTTTGGCGCCAGCTTCCGCTTCTTTGAAGTATTCGGTTTGAACGAAATTGAAGTAGTACAGGAGGCCGATCCACGTGATGCCAAACAGCACGTGAAGCCAACGGAACAGAACGTCGGTGGTAATAAAGTTTTCCATAGCAGTTCCTATCAATAGTGGCAGGTTGAACTTTTATTGGTACCCGACATCACAGGTGAATGGCGGGAGCTTGTAGTGCCGGCAGTATAGCAAAAAGATTGAATGTCTAGAAATATCCTTCTGATGTGTCAGTTTTTTTTGGAGCCCGAAGAGGTGAATTTCACCGCTTTTTCCGGCGCTGTACTGCTGTCATAATGAGCGCCGCACGGCCCACTTAGGAGTTGCCATGACAGACCCGAAAAGACCCGATGGAATCAGGCCAGAGGCAGATGAGATTCAGGCCTACCAGCGCGATCGCCGTACGCGGATGGTCGATCGGATTGGCGATGTCCCCGCCGTGAGCAGTGAGGGAGGCGGCTCAAGGGTCGGCGGTGGCTGGCTGATGTGGCTGGTGATCGTGGTGCTATTGGGTGGCGCTTACTATTTGTACAAGCAGCTGGACATCGCGCTGGCCCAGCAGACCTTGGATCAGCAACGGATTCTTCGCCTTGAGAAGCAGCTTAATGTCACTGATGAAAGCGTCAGCGAGACCAGTGACCAGTTTCAGAAGCAAATGGAATTTCTGGATACCGAAATTCGAAAGTTGTGGGACAACGTCTGGAAGCGCAGCAAGCAGCAGCTCGCAGATCATGAAACCAAGATTGAAGCGATGGAGAAAACGCTGGCGTCACTGAATACGCAGTTTGCCTCGCTGAATACGAAAATTGCGGCAGCAGAAAAAGCGACTGCGGGATACAAAAGCGAACTTGATACGCTTAAAGCCCAGCTCGATAAAACGCGCGCTATGACCGAAGCGCACCGGGGTCAGATTGCCGACCTCAAAGCCGGCGGCAATATGGCGGAGAAAGTTGCGAAGCTGGAGGCGCGGATTCAATCCAATGAAGAGTGGCTTGAATCAGTCAATGCTTTCCGCAAGCAGGTTAACCGTGACCTGGCCAATCTGCGTGATACGGTGAGCCGCTACCACTCTGGAGCGTCGCCCTCGCCATAGCTTGATTGAACAGCACCGGTGAAAGGCTGCTGACTCTGAGGTATACTGCCGCCCCCGAATCGCGCGGGTGGGGCGGCTAGTTTTCTGGATCGTCCGGCTCGCAGTATAGTGAGGCAGCCGATGACCGTAATTCGTAAAGATGACCTGATCAGCACAGTCGCTGATGCTCTTCAATACATCTCCTACTACCATCCCGTCGATTTCATCCAGGGCGTTTACCAGGCCTACCAGCGCGAGCAGAACCCCGGCGCGAAAGACGCCATGGCGCAGATCCTGATCAACTCTCGCATGTGCGCGGAAGGGCATCGCCCGATTTGCCAGGACACGGGTATCGTTACCGTCTTCCTGAAAGTTGGTATGAATGTGCAATGGGAAAGCGATATCTCGGTCACTGATATGGTGAACGAAGGTGTTCGTCGGGCCTACAACAATCCAGACAACGTGCTGCGAGCCTCCATTCTGTCCGATCCTGACGGAGCCCGTCAGAACACTAAAGACAACACCCCCGCAGTTATTCACTATGAGATCGTACCAGGTGACAAGGTCGAGGTTTACGTGGCGGCCAAGGGCGGCGGCAGTGAGGCTAAATCCAAGTTTGCGATGCTCAATCCGTCGGACTCTGTAGTCGACTGGGTGTTGGAGCAGGTGCCCAAAATGGGTGCTGGCTGGTGCCCTCCGGGCATGCTGGGTATTGGTATTGGCGGCACAGCCGAAAAAGCGATGCTGGTGGCCAAGGAAGCACTGCTGGACCCTATCGATATTCACGAGCTGCGTGAGCGCGGCCCGGCGAACCGCTCAGAAGAGTTGCGGCTGGAGTTGATGGAAAAGGTGAACAAGCTGGGTATCGGTGCTCAGGGGTTGGGCGGTCTGACCACCGTGCTGGACGTTAAAGTGAAAGATTATCCGACCCACGCAGCCAACAAAGCCGTGGCAATTATTCCCAACTGCGCGGCGACTCGACACGCTCACGTCACGCTGGACGGTTCAGGTCCAGCCACGCTGACACCGCCGTCACTGGACGACTGGCCTGATATCACCTGGGAAGTTGGTGAAGGTGTGCGCCGGGTTAATCTCGACACCGTTACGGCAGAAGAAGTTAAAGCTTGGAAACCCGGTGAGACCCTGCTGCTGAACGGAAAAATGTTGACTGGCCGCGATGCCGCCCACAAGAAAATGGTCGATATGCTCGCTAACGGTGAAAAACTGCCGGTGGATATGAAGGGCCGCTTCATCTACTACGTTGGGCCGGTAGATCCGGTGCGCGACGAAGTGGTTGGCCCGGCTGGTCCGACAACGGCCACCCGCATGGATAAATTTACTCGCACCATGCTTGAGGAAACGGGCTTGCTCGGCATGATCGGCAAGGCCGAGCGTGGCGATACGGCAATTGACGCGATTCGCGACAGCGAAGCGGTCTACCTCATGGCCGTTGGTGGTGCCGCTTATCTGGTAGCTCAGGCGATCAAGCATGCCGAAGTGGTCGCGTTCCCGGAACTGGGGATGGAAGCCATTTACGAGTTTGACGTAGTGGACATGCCGGTGACAGTGGCGGTGGATACCCATGGCGATTCGGTACACAAGTCTGGCCCGGCCAAATGGGCGAAGATGATTGAGGAGCAGGCGATCGAGGTCGTCTAAGTATCCCGCCTTCTGCCCTCTCCCTGCGGGGGAGGGCATTTGCAATCTCCCGCTGCCCCATGTGAAATACCGCAAACTCAAGCGGAATCCTCATCTTGTCTAACCACACCTTTTATTGGCACGACTACGAAACCTGGGGGGCAGACCCCACGTTTGATCGAGCGTCCCAGTTTGCCGGTGTTCGCACCGATGCGGATCTCAATATCATTGGCGAACCGCTGGTGATCTACAACCGGCCCACGCCGGATGTCGTGCCGCATCCGGAAGCATGCCTGGTGACGGGCATCACGCCGCAAGAGGCCCTGAATAAAGGTGTCAGTGAGCGTGAATTTATCAGTGCAATTCACCGCGAGCTGTCTCAACCGGGCACCTGTGGCGCGGGCTACAACAGTATCCGCTTTGACGATGAGGTAACCCGCTTCACGCTCTATCGCAACTTCATAGACCCCTATGCCCGGGAATGGCAGAACGGCAATTCACGTTGGGATCTTATTGATGTGGTACGTTTGTGCTGTGCTCTGCGCCCAGAGGGAATTGAGTGGCCACGACGAGACGATGGAGAAATAAGCTTTAAGTTGGAGTTGCTTACCGCTGCCAATGGTCTTGCTCATGAATCTGCGCACGATGCCTTTTCCGACGTGCTGGCCACTATTGAGCTGGCGCGTATCATTAAGACCCGCAAGCCCAAGCTGTTCGACTATGCGCTGTCGTTGCGGAAAAAGCAGACCGTTGCCCAGTTGCTGGACCTAAACCGGCAAAAGCCCCTATTGCATATCTCATCTCGTTATCCGGCCAGCCGCTTCTGCTCGGCGCTAGTGATGCCATTGGCGATGCATCCGGTGAATAAGAACAGCGTGATAGCGGTCGATTTGATGGCCGACCCTGAGCCGCTGCTGACACTATCACCCGCCAAAGTTGCTGAGCGGGTTTTTGCTCGCAGCGATGATCTGGCCGAGGGCGTGGAGCGTATCCCGCTCAAGGAAATTCATCTCAACCGCTCGCCCATGCTGGCCACGCTGAACCTGCTCGACGACGCGGCGCAGGAGCGCTTGCAGATTGATATGGCGCGGTGTGAAGCGCATTGGCAAATGCTGAGCAAAGCAGACTTGCGCCATAAGCTGAGCGATATCTACAGTCAACGTGAATTTGCTGAGCATACGGATCCTGAGCGAATGCTATACAGTGGCGGCTTCTTCAGTAATGAAGACCGGCGGCTGATGGACGAAGTTACTCGCAGCTCAGGCGATCAGTTAGCCGACAGGACGTTCCCCTTTTCCGATAGTCGGCTGGCGGAGATGTTGTTTCGTTATCGCGCGCGCAATTTTCCGAACTCGCTCACACCCGAGGAACAGTTGCATTGGCAGGAATTCTGTCACAGCCGAGTTCACGAGGAAGATGGCGGGGGTGGTCTCACCGCGGGGCAATGCCTGGCGCGTATTGCCGAGTTGCGCCCCGGCCAGTCGCCGGCCAGGCAGCAGGTGCTCGATTCGCTGGCGGATTACGTGAAAGGTCTGCCGTGACAGTACCCGTGCAAAGTGCTTGGTGGGTGTATATGATCCGCGCTCAGAGCGGCAAGCTCTACACCGGTATCAGTACCGATGTGGCGCGGCGATTTCGCGAGCACGCCGGTGAGCTGCCCAACGGCGCGCGCTTCTTTCGCGGTGACCCGCCGGAGGCACTGGTCTATCAGGAAGAAGCGATGGATCGTTCCAGTGCTTCGCGTCGAGAAGCTCAAATCAAAGCACTGCGCCGGTCCGATAAGCTACAACTGATCGCCCACTATCAACAGGAAAAAGCCCTTGGCTGATGTAACTGAAGACCGCAAAGCCAGCAAAAACCTTGGTGTTTTAAAGGCCATGCTGCAGTTTTTGCGACCGTATCGACTGCAGGTTGTTGGCGCCAGTATTGCGTTGGTCTTTACTGCGGGCATTACCCTGTCGCTCGGGCAGGGGATCCGGCTGCTGGTGGACGAAGGGTTTTCGTCGGGTACCCCGGCCATGTTGAACCAGGCCCTGCTCATTTTTATGGGGCTGGTCATGTTGTTGGCGCTGGGCACGTTTACCCGCTTTTATCTGGTGTCATGGATTGGTGAGCGGGTCAGTGCAGATCTGCGTAAAGCGGTTTTTGATCATGTGGTCACCCTCCATCCCGGTTTTTTTGAAACCAACGTGTCAGGCGAGATTCAGTCGCGAATTACTACCGACACGACGTTACTCCAGACTGTGATTGGCTCGTCGGTTTCCATTGCACTGCGCAATGCGCTTATGTTCGTAGGCGGCATAATCTGGCTGATTATTACCAATCCCAAGCTAACCAGCATGGTGTTGCTGAGTGTGCCGCTGATTGTCATTCCCATTTTGGTGTTCGGGCGACGGGTGCGGGCATTGTCGCGCAGCTCTCAGGACAGTATAGCCAGCGTCGGCAGCTTTGTTGGCGAGGCCATCAAGAATATTAAAGTGCTGCAGGCCTTTAATTATCAGCAGCGTGACAAGGCACTGTTTGCGCGCCATGTAGAGCATGCATTTGCCATCGCTGTTCGTCGTATTAATCAGCGCGCCTGGCTGTCGACAATCGTGATTTTGCTGGTGCTCGGTGCAATTGCGGCCATGCTCTGGGTCGGCGGTCACGACGTGTTGGCCGGTCGTATATCCAGCGGTGAGTTGGCGGCTTTTGTGTTTTATGCCTTGATGGTGGCGGCCTCTGTGGGTGCTATCTCCGAAGTCTACGGCGATCTGCAGCGCGCCGCAGGAGCCACCGAGCGCTTACTCGAGCTGCTGTCGGCGCGCAGCCTGATTGTTCCCCCAGCGGTACCACGCGAGTTGCCGACAACCGTCACCGGTGAGCTGTGGCTGAAGGATGTGTGCTTTGCCTATCCGTCGCGGCCGGACTACTGGGCCATCAATGCGCTTAATCTGCGCGTGCCGGCGGGCAGTAGTATGGCCTTGGTGGGCAGCTCCGGCGCGGGGAAATCGACGCTGGTGGATTTACTGCTGAGGTTTTATGACGTGCAGTCCGGCAGTATTTCGCTTGATGGTGTGGATGTGCGCGAACTTAACCCGGAAACCCTGCGTGACCAGATTGCGCTGGTGCCCCAGCAGCCGGTGTTGTTTACCGGTACGGTGGCAGACAATATCCGTTACGGAAATCCTGATGCCAGCGAGGATCAGCTGATTGCCGCCGCCAAGGCAGCTTATGCCCACGAATTTATTGAGCGGCTGCCTGAAGGGTACGACAGTTTTGTGGGTGAGGGCGGAGTGCGTCTGTCTGGCGGTCAACGCCAGCGTGTCGCCATTGCTCGTGCCATTTTAAAAGACCCCAAACTGCTGCTGCTGGACGAAGCGACCAGCGCGCTGGATGCCGAGAGCGAGTTCCAGGTACAGCAGGCATTGCAGCGATTAATGAAAGACCGGACTACCATCGTGATTGCGCACCGCTTGGCCACTGTCGTCAAGGTGGATAAGATAGCGGTGCTTGATCATGGCCGGTTGGCGGCGCTCGGCACCCACGGTGAATTGATTAAAGAATCACCGCTCTATGCTCGTTGGGCCAGTCTGCAGTTTGATCACGACCAGGTCGATCCCGCTGCGGTCTCTGACACAGAGCCGCTTTTGAAGAAACAGGAGTCAGAGTGAAGTTTACCGGCAGCCATATTCTGTCCATTACCCAATTTGAGCGCGAACAGATCGAGCAGGTGTTTGCAGTAGCCGATCGCATGCAACCTTATGCCCATCGACAGAAGGTGACGCGCGTGCTCGATGGCGCCATCCTCGGCAATATGTTTTTTGAGCCTTCCACGCGCACTCGAGTGAGCTTTGGCTGTGCGTTTAATCTGCTGGGAGGTGAAGTGCGGGAAACGACCGGCTTTGAAAGCTCGGCACTGGCCAAGGGGGAATCGCTCTACGATACCGCCCGGGTATTGAGTGGTTACAGCGATGTCATTGTCATGCGCCACCCGACCTCCGGTTCAGTCGCGGAGTTTGCGCGTGCCAGCCGGGTGCCGGTGATTAATGGGGGGGACGGTTCCAACGAGCACCCCAGTCAGGCATTGTTGGATCTGTACACCATTCAGAAAGAGTTGCGCCACAAGGGTCGCGAGGGTATCGACGGGCTACGCATTGCCATGATTGGTGATCTCAAATACGGTCGCACAGTGCACTCCCTGTGTAAGCTGTTGTGCCTGTTCGACAATGTAACCGTGACCCTGATTTCCCCTGACGAATTACGTATGCCGCAAGAGATTGTTGAAAGTCTACGCGCTGCGGGCAATAAAGTGGTTGAGAGTGATGCGATGGAATCCAGCATTGGTCATGTAGACATCGCCTATTCCACTCGCATTCAGGCAGAGCGTTTTGCCAGTAAGGAAGAGGCGGACCTTTATCGCGGTCGTTACCGCCTGAATCAGTCGGTATACACACGATTCTGTGAACCAAACACTGTCATCATGCATCCGCTGCCGCGTGACTCGCGGGCTGAGGCCAATGAGCTGGATAACGATCTGAATGAAAATCCGAATCTGGCGATTTTTCGGCAGGCGGACAACGGTGTGCTGGTACGTATGGCGCTATTTGCCCTGATTCTGGATGTGGCAAACGAGGTGGACCGCCACGCCCGCGATGTGAACTGGTACACCGAGCGACGCTTCTGATGAGCTTCTCCCGCGACGACTTTACAGTCTCTTCCGAGCAGACCCTGTGGAAGGGTTTTTTTGAAGTGGTAGACGTAAGCCTGCGTCATCGCCTGTTCGACGGCGGCTGGAGCGGCGACATTCGCCGCGTGGTTGCACGCCGCAGGCAGGCGGTCGGGGTGCTGATCTACGATCCAGCGCTAGATGCCTTGGCTGTGGCTGAACAGTTTCGGGTTGGCGCACTGGCGCGCAATCCTTCGCCCTGGCTGATGGAGTTGATCGCCGGGTTGATGGAAGCCGGGGAGTCGCCAGAAGATGTAGCGCACCGAGAAAGTCAGGAGGAGGCTGGTGTCACCCTGAGAGCATTGGAAAAAGTCGCCTCGTACTACTCGTCACCTGGTGGTAGCGATGAATATTTCCATCTCTACTGCGGCTGCGCAGACCTTTCTGCAGCGGCAGGGGTGCATGGTTTGGCGGAAGAGAATGAAGATATCCGCCTGCATGTGTTGCCGGTAAACGACGTTTTGGCAATGATGGATGATGGCCGGATAGACAATGCACACTCGCTCGTTGCCCTTAACTGGTTTGCTCGCCATCACAACCGTCTGCGCGATCTCTGGCGTTGATGATGGCCGAAAATAAACCGCCTAAGGCTAGCGGTCTGCTGCGTTCCAGTGCCGTGGTGGCCGTGATGACCCTGTTGTCGCGCGTGCTGGGGCTGGCGCGAGACATTGTTATTGCAGCCATGGTGGGCGCAACTGCCAACGCCGATGCCTTCTTTGTCGCGTTCAAAATCCCTAATTTCCTGCGCCGTCTGTTCGCTGAGGGTGCCTTTTCCCAGGCTTTTGTGCCCGTGCTGGCGGAATATCGGGAAAAGGGAAGTTTGGCCACCGTGCAGCATCTGGTGGACCGCGTGGCTGGCGTACTCGGGGGCGTATTGTTGCTGGTCACCACGCTAGCCGTTATTGGTGCGCCGGTGGTGGCCACTATTTTCGCACCGGGGTTTTATAACGATGCGGCTAAATTTGCCCTCACGGCAGATATGATTCGCATTACCTTTCCCTATCTGTTCCTGATCTCCATGACCGGTTTTGCCGGCGCCATATTGAACAGCTATGGTCGCTTTGCGATCCCCGCGTTTACTCCGGTGTTGTTGAATGTTTGCCTGATTGGCGCCGCGCTGTGGATATCTCCACTGATGACGGAGCCTGCCGTGGGCCTGGCTTGGGGGGTCCTGTTGGCCGGATTCTGTCAGTTGGTGTTTCAACTGCCGTTTTTAAAGCGTATTCATCTATTGCCGCGACCGCGCTGGCACTGGCGTGACGAAGGGGTGCAGAAAATCATTGGACTGATGATTCCGGCGCTATTTGGTGTGTCAGTGAGTCAGATCAACTTGTTGCTAGATACGGTTATTGCCTCTTTCTTGCCCACCGGTAGCGTGTCCTGGCTGTATTATTCGGATCGACTGGTGGAGCTGCCACTTGGGGTATTCGCCATTGCCATCGGCACGGTGATCCTGCCGAGCCTGTCGCGCCATAATATTGGCAGCGATGAAAAGTCGTTTTCAGCGACCTTAGATTGGGCCATGCGTGCGGTACTGATCCTGGGTGTGCCCGCTGCGGTGGCGCTGTTCATTCTGGCTGAGCCGGTGCTCATTACGCTGTTCCAGTACGGTGAGTTGTCGATGCGTGATGTGGCCATGGCCACTTTCAGCCTGCGTGCCTATACCCTTGGCCTGCTGGCCTTTATGCTCATTAAAGTGCTGGCGCCAGGCTACTTTGCGCAGCAGGACACGAAAACCCCGGTCAAGATCGGCGTGGTCGCGATGGCGGCCAATATGGTGCTGAATCTGCTGTTTGCCATTCCCCTGCATCACTATTTCCAGTTGGGCCATGTGGGGCTTGCGCTGGCGACGGCAGGGTCGGCCAGTTTGAACGCCGGGCTGCTTTTTGCGGGTTTGCGCCGCAGTGGGACCTATCAGCCGCGCCCGGGCTGGCTGGCTTATAGCCTGCGCCTTGGCTGCGCGACAGCAGCGATGGCCGCCGTGCTTGTGCTATTGTTGGCGCGCGTGCCGGCCTGGGATGCGCTCACTGCGCCGGCCCGGGCTTATGAGATGGCCCTGCTCTGTTTTGCCGGGCTCTTGGCCTACATTGTGACTCTGGGCGCGCTTGGTGTGCGTCTCAGACATTTCAGAGGCCAGACGACTAAGTTATAATCACGCGCTTCTTTATGCAGCGAGCCCCTCATGGAGTTAATCCGAGGATTTAACAGCATCCGCGATCGGCACAAGGGTTGCGTGGCGACCATTGGCGCATTTGACGGAGTACACCTCGGGCATCAGGCGGTTCTGCAACAGCTGATGGCCAAAGGGCGCGAATTGGGCCTGCCAACGACAGTGGTGGTCTTTGAGCCCCTCCCGCGGGAGTTTTTTTCCCCGCACGAAGCGCCGCCCCGCCTGATGAGCTTTCGCGAGCGCTTTCACGCCCTGCGCGAGCTGGGTATAGATCAGATAATGCGGATTCGCTTCAGCGCCAGCTTTCGGGAAATGGGCGCGATGGAGTTTATCCGCAAGCTCTTTGTGGACGGCATTGAAGCCAAATACATTGTGGTGGGCGATGACTTGCGATTTGGTCGTGACCGCAGTGGTGGCTTTGGCATGTTGAAAGCCGCAGGCCAAACATACGGTTTTGAGGTGGTGGATACCGCCACCCTGACGCAGGGCAATGAGCGTGTCAGCAGCACGCGGATACGGGAAGTACTGGCCGAGGCCAATTTTTCCGAGGCTGAGCGCCTGTTGGGGCGCCCCTATAGCATTGCCGGACGTGTCATTGTCGGTCAGCAGTTGGGTCGTACGCTGGGTGTGCCGACAGCCAATATGGAGTTGCACCGGCTGCGATCGCCCTTGGCGGGTGTGTTTGCAGTAGAAGTGGAGTGCCCGGACGGCGTTATTCGCCCAGGGGTGGCCAATGTGGGCACCCGGCCGACGGTGGATAACCTGCCCAAGGCAATCCTGGAAGTACATGTGCTGGATTACAGCGGTAACCTGTACCGGCGTAATATCAAGGTGCTGTTCCGCAAGAAGCTGCGAAACGAAATTCGTTTTGATGGACTGGATGCCCTGAAAACCCAGATTCACAGGGATATTGACGAAGCGCGCAATTATTTCGCTGAGCGCGGCGATGCTTGATTTTTGGATGCTATGAGCGATTACAAACACACTCTGAACCTGCCGCAAACGGCGTTTCCCATGAAGGCTAACCTGGCCCAGCGTGAGCCGGGTATGCTCAAGAAGTGGCAGGAAAGCAAGCTTTACAACGCGATTCGCGAGGCGCGCGCTGGACGTGAGAAATTTATTCTGCACGATGGCCCGCCCTACGCTAACGGCGATATTCACCTGGGGCATGCGGTCAATAAGATCCTCAAGGACATCATTGTTAAGTCGAAAACCCTCGAGGGGTTCGATGCACCTTATGTGCCGGGTTGGGACTGCCACGGTCTGCCTATTGAACTGAACGTAGAGAAGAAGGTCGGCAAACCAGGCCATAAAGTGGATGTGCGTACTTTTCGACAGAAGTGTCGCGATTACGCCAGCAAACAGGTTGCCGGGCAGCGCACCAGCTTTGAACGCCTGGGGGTCCTCGGAGATTGGGACGAGCCCTACCTCACGATGAACTACGCCTTCGAGGCGAATATCATCCGCGCTCTGGGTAAAATCGTGGACAACGGTCACGTGCATAAGGGCTTCAAGCCGGTGCACTGGTGTACCGATTGCGGCTCGGCCCTGGCCGAAGCGGAAGTAGAATACAAAGATAAAACCTCGCCGGCTATTGATGTGGCGTTTGCTGCCGTGGATGCGGCGGATTTCTCCAAGCGCACCGGTGTCACGGTCAACGCAGTGGATTTGGTGATCTGGACCACCACGCCCTGGACGCTACCCGCCAACCAGGCGGTGGCTCTGCATCCTGAGTTGGAGTACGTGGTTGCCGCCTACGGTGACCGTACTGTGGTGCTGGCGCGGGATCTGCACGAAAAAGCCTTGCTGCGCTATGGGGCTGAAAGTTTTGAAATTCTCGGTGATTTCGTCGGAGCTGCGCTAGAAGGCTTACAGCTGCAGCACCCTTTCTACGATCGGCAAGTGCCCGTCATTCTGGGCGACCACGTTACGGTCGATGCCGGTACCGGTGCAGTGCATACCGCTCCAGGCCACGGCGCCGACGACTTTGTGGTGGGCAGCAAATACAATCTCGACGTGCTGAACCCGGTGGGCGGTAACGGCGTGTTTCTCGATGACACGGAGTTGTTTGCCGGGCAGTTTGTGCACAAGGCCAATCAGCCGATTGTGGAATTGCTGGACGAACGTGGGCGGCTGTTGCACAACGAGGCCTACGAGCACAGTTACCCGCACTGTTGGCGACACAAATCACCGATAATCTTTCGCGCCACGCCGCAGTGGTTTATCAGTATGCAGCAAAATGGCTTGCTGAATACCGCCATGAACGCTGCCGACGAGGTGCAGTGGCTGCCTGAATGGGGCAAAGCGCGTATCGAATCCATGATGCAGGAGCGGCCGGACTGGTGTATTTCCCGGCAACGTACCTGGGGTGTGCCCATTGCACTGTTTGTGCACAAGCAAACAGCAGAGCTGCATCCCGATACGCCGGCGTTGATAGAACAGGTCGCGCAGCGTGTCGAAAAAGAAGGCATTGATGGCTGGTTTGAACTCGATGCGGCTGAGCTGCTGGGCGACGATGCTCAGCAATATGACAAAGTCACGGATACTCTGGATGTCTGGTTTGACTCTGGTGTAACTCACTTTGCCGTGCTGAATCAGCGCGATCAGCTGCAATACCCTGCGGATCTGTATCTGGAAGGCTCGGATCAACACCGTGGCTGGTTCCAGTCCTCGCTGCTGTCGGCCATCGCGGTGAACGGCAATGCACCCTACAAAACCGTACTGACCCACGGCTTTACCGTGGACACTAACGGTCACAAAATGTCGAAGTCCCTGGGTAATGTGATTGCGCCGCAGGAAGTGATGAATGACCTGGGTGCCGACGTGTTGCGGCTGTGGGTTGCGGCCACCGATTATCGCGGCGAAATGACGGTCTCCAAGGAGATCTTTAAACGTACCGCTGACTCCTACCGCCGTATCCGCAATACCGCACGTTTTCTGTTGGCGAACATGGCTGGTTTTGATCCGTCGTCAGATCTCGTGGCCAGCGACAATATGCTCAGTCTTGATCGCTGGATTGTGCATCACACGGCGCAGCTGCAGGAAGAGATTCGCGGTGCCTACAACCGCTATCAGTTTCACCAGGTCTATCAGAAACTGCATAACTTCTGCGTGGTAGAGTTGGGCGGCTTCTATCTGGATGTGATCAAGGATCGCCAGTACACGACCGGCGCCAACAGTCTGGCTCGCCGTTCTGCTCAGACCGCGCTGTACCACATCGCGCAGGCCATGACGCGCTGGATGGCGCCCATCCTTAGCTTTACCGCTGACGAGCTTTGGGACAATCTGCCGGGTGAGCAGTCCGGTAGTGTGTTCGTTGCCGAGTGGTACACTGATCTGGCACGTTTCGACGACCCTGAGCGTGGTGAAGGCTTCTGGAATCTAATTCAAGAGGTGAAAGCTTCCGTCAATAAAGCTATGGAAGAAGCCCGCAACAACAAGGTTATCGGCGGCAGTCTGCAGGCAGAGGTTACCCTGTATTGCGACGCTGCGCTGCGCGATGAGCTGGCCAAGCTCGGCGATGAGCTGCGCTTTGTGCTGATTACATCGAAGGCTGTGGTGGCAGATATTGCTGACAGCAGTAATGCGGTTAGCACCGACCTCGACAATCTGGAAGTCGCCATTACAGCCAGCGCCGGCAGTAAGTGTGCACGCTGCTGGCATCATCGTGAAGATGTGGGCTCGGTGGATTCTCACCCCGAGCTTTGCGTACGTTGTGTAGATAATATAGAAGGTGATGGTGAACAGCGCCGTTATGCATAGTCGCCGGATTATCCGGAATCTGGTGGAGACCGGCGTGATGCGCTGGTATCTATTTGCCTTCGCAATGGTGTTACTGGATCAGTGGACCAAGCATTTAGCGGACACCTACCTTTCCTATGGTCAGCCGGTGTATGTGTTGCCGGTATTTAACCTGACACTGCACTACAACACCGGCGCGGCATTCAGTTTTCTCAGTGACGCTGGTGGCTGGCAGCGGTGGTTTTTCATCGTGGTCTCGCTTGGCGTCAGTGTGGCTCTGGTTGTCTGGATGGCATTAATTAAAAATCAGCAGCGACTTCTCACCTTTTCACTGTGCATGATTCTGGCCGGAGCAGTGGGGAACCTGGTCGACCGGGTTGTGCTGGGCCATGTGGTCGATTTTATTTCCCTGCATTGGAATAATCGTTATTTTCCGGCCTTTAACTGGGCCGATACCTGTATTACCGTGGGCGCCGCCAGCATGTTGCTGGATATGGTGCTGCACCCGGAACACCGTTGAGATGACTATCGATACCCAATCGCGTATTACCCTGCACTTTGAGCTGGCCATGGACGATGGCGCGGTGGTGGATTCTACCTTTGAGCGAACACCAGCCACCTTTACCTATGGCGACGGCAGTTTGCTGCCCGGCGTTGAGAAAAAGCTGCTGGGTATGTGCGCGGGTGAGAAAAAGGATTTTGTGCTCAACCCCGAAGACGCTTTTGGCCAACCAAATCCAGCCAACATCCAGCATTTCAAGCGCGATCAGTTTGGCGCTGACATGGAGCTCGCTGAGGGTATGGTGATTTCGTTTGCCGATGCTCAGCGAGCGGAGTTGCCGGGGGTGGTACAGTCGATCAGCGACGATGAGGTTGTGGTCAACTTTAATCATCCGCTGGCGGGGCGTACACTGCGATTTACCGCAGAAATCCTCAAGGTGGAAGCCGTTAGCTCATGAGTGCTATTGAAATCCGAATGGCAAATCCGCGCGGCTTTTGTGCCGGCGTAGATCGCGCTATTGAAATCGTCAATCGCGCGCTGGATGTCTTCGGCGCGCCCATCTACGTTCGACACGAAGTCGTGCACAACAAGTTTGTGGTGGATAACCTGCGTGAGCGCGGTGCGGTTTTTGTCGATGAACTGCACGAAGTGCCAGATGATGTGATTGTCATATTTTCTGCTCATGGCGTTTCCCGAGCGGTGCGCGAGGAGGCGGAAGCGCGTGGTCTCAAGGTTTTTGATGCCACCTGCCCACTGGTTACCAAAGTCCATATGGAAGTGGTCAAATACAGTCGCGAAGGCCGCGAGTGTATTCTGATCGGCCACAAGGGCCATCCGGAAGTGGAAGGCACCATGGGGCAGTATGATGCCAGCGAAGGGGGGGCGATCTACCTGGTTGAAGATGTTGACCAGGTGGCTGACCTGCAGGTTCGCGACTCGGAGCATCTCTCTTTTGTAACCCAGACAACCCTGTCGATGGACGATACAGCAGCGGTTATTGATGCGCTGCGGCAGCGCTTTCCCTCTATCGAGGGGCCGCGCAAAGATGATATCTGCTATGCAACCCAAAATCGGCAGGACGCGGTCAAAACCCTCGCCGAGCAGAGTGATCTGGTGCTGGTCGTAGGTTCACCCAACTCCTCCAATTCCAACCGGTTGCGTGAACTGGCCGAGCGCCGTGGTTGTCAGGCTCACCTGATAGATGCGGCGGGTGATATCAAACCAGAGTGGCTCAAGGGGATTAAATGCGTCGGCATCACTGCTGGGGCCTCGGCACCTGAAGTGCTGGTGCAGGATGTTATTGCCCGTCTGTGTGAGTTGGGCGCATCTGTCCCCGTCGAGCTGGAAGGCCGCCCCGAGAACATTACCTTTTCATTGCCACGCGAACTGCGCTGGGTGGACGCCGCTAGCGAGTAGCGTCGCGCAGCAATGTGCGCGACTTGCTTCGTGTTCGCGAAGGTCGCGGGCTTATTGTGGTCGGCTCTGCTTCTGGCTGTTGCCGTTAGCGCTGACAGGTTTTCGCCGTCTTGAACGGTTTCTATTGCCTGGCGCCGCATTTTGATTTGTGTTGCGACGTGGCTTATGAACCGGGCGAATGGACTGGGAATCGGGCACTTCGTGATTCGGTTCAAAACCGTCCACGTATTCCCGCGGGATATTCTGCTTGATCAGTCGCTCAATCTGTTGCAACTGCTTGGCTTCATCCGCACTCACCAGTGATACTGCCTCACCGTCGGCGCCAGCGCGCCCGGTGCGACCAATGCGATGCACGTAGTCTTCGGCAACATTGGGTAAGTCAAAATTGACAACGTGGGGCAGCTGGCTGATATCGAGGCCGCGGGCTGCGATGTCGGTGGCAACCAGTACCTGAACTTTGCCTTCCTTGAAGTCCTGCAGTGCGCGCAATCGGGCTGCCTGACTTTTATTGCCGTGAATGGCGGCCGCCTTCACACCTGAACCGTCCAGTTTCTTTGCCAGCCGGTTGGCGCCGTGCTTGGTTTTGGAAAATACCAGCACTTGGTGCCAGTTTCGGGTTTGGATCAGCTCGAGTAGCAGGTCGGGCTTGCGCGCCTTATCTACCGGAGCCATCCACTGCTTGATGGTGGCAACGGTGGTATTGCGTGGCGTGACCGAGATTTCTTCCGGCTGGTTCATGATGCCTTTTGCCAGCGTTCGAATCTCGGGGGAGAAAGTTGCCGAAAACAGCAGGTTTTGACGCTTTTTCGGGAGCAGCGCCAGGATCTTGCGAATATCGTGGATAAAGCCCATGTCGAGCATGCGGTCGGCTTCGTCCAGCACCAGAATTTCCAGCTGATCAAAGCGCACGGCATTTTGCTGGTAGAGATCGAGCAGGCGACCAGGCGTGGCGACCAGAATATCGACACCTTTTCGCAAGGCCATCATTTGCGGGTTGATTTTTACCCCGCCAAAGACCACTGTGCTGCGAAGTTTGAGGTGTTTTCCGTAGTCGGCAACGCTTTGCCCAACCTGGGCGGCCAGCTCGCGTGTTGGGGTTAGTATCAGCGTGCGCGCCTGATTGGGCTTGGCGGGCTGTCCGCGGCTGAGCAATTCGAGGATCGGCAGCGTAAAGCCGGCGGTTTTGCCGGTACCGGTTTGGGCGGCAGCCATCAGATCGACACCTTTCAACACGACCGGTACGGCCTGTGCCTGAATGGGTGACGGTTTTTCGTAGCCTTTCTGAGCGATGGCCTGAAGAAGCGGCTCAGAGAGACCGAGGGTGGTAAAGGGCATATGTGTTCCGGAAGCGTTAATTCGACCTGTTAAAGGTAATGTTCGAGTCAGGTGAATCAAGGAAGAGTAAATGGTGCCCAGGAGAGGACTTGAACCTCCACCCCCTTGCGAGGACCAGCACCTGAAGCTGGCGTGTCTAC
Organism: Litorivivens sp.; assembly: GCF_057445395.1. NCBI lineage: Bacteria > Pseudomonadati > Pseudomonadota > Gammaproteobacteria > Litorivivens > Litorivivens sp. Next base: position 6,955 of record NZ_JBVBUV010000026.1, on the reverse strand, counting down.
CAATTTCACCACCTGGGCATAGATGGGAAGCGGGGCCATGTGACCCGAGGCGCGCAATTTACTGATACAAGGATGCTTTGTCAATGGCAGTGCGTATAATGGGTTTAAAATTTTGTTAATTCGCTATCAGCTGAGGTAAGCACTTTATATGGCAAAACGCCGTCCACCGGCCGACCCCCATGCCGAGCGGGAAGCCTCCCGCTATGAAAACCCCATCCCTAGTCGCGAGGCCATTCTTGAGGTTCTGGACGAAAAGCCACTCACTGAACAGCAACTGGCCAAACGCTTGGGACTCCGCGATGCGGATGCCGAGGAGGCGCTGCGGCGGCGAGTGCGTGCCATGCTTCGTGATCGTCAGCTTTCCGCCAGCAAATCAGGTCGTCTTGAGCCGGCGGCACTGGAAACGTGTGAAGGACTGGTGCAGGCCAACAAAGACGGGTTTGGTTTTGTGCTGCAGGAAGGTCAGGATATTTTTCTGACTGCATGGCAGATGCAGCGGGTGTTTGACGGTGACCGGGTGCGAGTTGCCATTGAAGGTTACGACCGTCGCGGTCGCGCTATGGGCAATATTGTTCAAGTGCTAGAGCGCAATACCCGACAGATAGTGGGGCGCTTTGATGTTCAGGAAGGCGAGCCATGTGTGTTGTGCGAGGGCAAGGTGTCCCATGTGGTCGCACTGGAAGATCTGGCGGGAACACAGCCGGAAATTGGCGACTACCTGACAGTGGCGATTACCCGTCAGCCGGAAATTAAAAAGCCGCCGCTGGGGCGTGTTGTCGAGATGCTGGGTGACATCAATCGGCCGGGGGTTGCTACCGATGTGGCGGTTCGCCAGCACGATATTCCTTATGAATGGCCGGAAGATGTTGAGCGCGAGGCGCGACGCTTCGCGGCTGAGCCCGGCGAGGAGGACAAGCAGGCGCGGGTGGATCTGCGCGAGCTGCCGCTGATTACCATTGATGGTGAAGATGCCCGCGATTTTGATGATGCGGTTTTTTGTGAGCCCAAGAAATCCGGTGGCTGGCGCCTGTGGGTGGCCATTGCCGATGTCTCGCATTACGTAAGCATTGGTTCAGCTCTGGATGAAGAGGCGCAGAAGCGCGCTACGTCAGTCTACTTCCCGGATCGCGTCGTGCCGATGTTGCCCGAGGCGCTCTCGAACGGTTTGTGTTCGCTCAAGCCGGAAGTTGAGCGTTTGTGCATGGTCTGTGAGATGACCATCAGTGCGCAGGGACGCCTGAGTGGCTATACCTTCTATGAAGGTGTAATGCGCTCGCATGCTCGGTTCACCTATAACGAAGTGGCCGCGCTGTTGACGGGTGAGGCAGATGCTGAGTTGCAGTCGCGTCGCAAAAGTTTTTTGCCGCAACTGCGCGATCTGCACGACCTGTATAAAGCCTTACGGTTTGCCCGTGATCAGCGTGGTGCCATTGATTTTGAAACCGTTGAAACCCGGGTGATCTACGACAAGCAGCACCGTATTGCCGAGATTGTGCCGGTTCAGCGTAATGACGCGCACAAGATTATTGAGGAGTGCATGCTGTGCGCCAATGTGGCAACGGCACGCCTGCTTGAGAAGAGTGAAATGCCCGCGCTTTACCGGGTACACCAGAGGCCCAGTGGCGACAAACTGAGCAACCTCCGCGCTTTTCTAGGGGAGATAGGGCTGGATCTGGGGGGCGGTGAGGAGCCCACGCCGAATGATTTTCAAGCGCTGTTGTCGAGTGTTGCTGAGCGCCCGGACGCCAGTGTGATTCAGGTGATGATGCTGCGCTCGCTCAAGCAGGCTATGTATCAGCCTGACAATCACGGTCATTTCGGTTTGCACTATCCGGCGTATGCGCACTTTACGTCGCCTATCCGTCGTTATCCGGATCTGCTGGTGCATCGCTGTATTCGTTATCTGCTGCGCAGTAACGCAGCGTTACCCCAGCTTGCGCCACAAAAAGGCGCCAAGAAACTCAAACCACAGGATATCTACCCCTACGATATGGGTGCCATGGTTGCGCTCGGTGAGCACTGCTCAATGGCTGAGCGCCGCGCCGATGATGCCAGTCGTGATGTGATGTCCTGGCTTAAGTGCGAGTACCTGACGGAGAAGGTAGGGGAGTCTTTTGAGGCGGTGATTACAGCGGTGACGGGGTTTGGGTTCTTCGCGGAAATGAAGCCGCTCTATATGGAGGGGTTGGTCCATATCGGCGCCCTCGGCAAGGACTTCTATCAGTTTGATGCCGCGCGACAGCGTTTGGTGGGCGAGCGCAATCGTGAGGTCTTTGCTCTGGGCGATACGGTCACCGTTCAGATCCTGCGGGTGGATGTTGAAGACCGCAAAGTGGATCTGGGGTTGGTGGGTGTTGGTACGAGCGCGGCCGGTAAGCCGCGCAAGTTAACGCGTCGGGAGCAGATCGCCAAGGGGATCTTTGACGACAAGCCGGGCGGTCAAAAAAACAAATCAGGTCGTGGCAAATCAAATGCAGGAAAGTCGTCGGAGAAAAGCGGTTCACGCAAGTCTCGCTCATCGCGGCGCCGGAAGAAGTAACGTGCAGGGGATGCAGCATTGAAAGAAACGGTATTTGGCCTGCACGCAGTGACGACTGTGCTGGAAAAGCGACCTGCGGATATTTCGCTGTTGCTGGTGCAGAAGGGGCGTCAGGACAAGCGTTTGCAAAGTGTTCTTGAATTGGCGGCGGCCAACGGCGTGGCAGTGCGTGCCGTGCCCCGAGATGCTTTGGATGAGCAGGTGTCCGGGCGTCATCAGGGGGTGGTTGCCGAGGTAAGTGTCGAGTCGTTGATCACTTACAGTGAAAAGCAGATTCCGGAGTTGTTGGCGGGCATTGCCGGTGCGCCTCTGGTATTGGTGCTGGACGGGGTGACCGATCCGCACAATCTGGGCGCCTGCCTGCGCAGCGCGGATGCGGCTGGTGTCGGGTTGGTGATCGCACCCAAAGACAAAGCGGTTGGCTTGACGGCTACCGTGCGCAAGGTGGCCTGCGGTGCCGCTGAAACCGTGCCCTTTGTGGCTGTCACAAATCTGGCGCGCACACTCAAGCAGCTGCAGGAAGCCGGATTGTGGCTAGTTGGCCTGGCGGGTGAAGCGGATCAGTCATTGTACGACGTAGATCTGACTGGCCCGGTCGCCATTGTGATGGGGGCGGAAGGCAGCGGCCTGCGTCGATTAACCCGTGAGCATTGTGATTTTCTGGCCAAGTTGCCCATGGCGGGGAGTGTCAGCAGTCTGAATGTGTCCGTGGCGACTGGTGTCAGCTTGTTTGAGGCGGTGCGCCAGCGCCAGCCTCAGTGATCACTGCCGCTGCTGTAGGCTAAAAATCAGCCGATTGTTCTTGCATCGGGCGGCGTACTTGCCTAAAATCCCGCGTCTTTATTTTCCGCCAGAGCCGTCTTTCGGCGCTGGCCTCCTTGCTGCACCGCTTGAGCGGGTGGCTTAACCCACAAGGAGATGCATTCATGCGTCACTATGAAGTTGTGTTCATGGTCCACCCGGACCAGAGCGAACAGGTTCCGGGTATGATCGAACGCTATACCCAGACAATCGAGAAAGATGGCGGCAAAGTACACCGTCTTGAAGATTGGGGCCGCCGTCAACTGGCCTACCCTATCGAGAAAATCCACAAAGCTCACTATGTTCTTATGAATGTTGAAGCTTCTGCTGAAGCCATGGAAGAGCTGCGCACCAACTTCCGCTTCAACGACGCTGTTCTGCGCGACATGATCATTCGTTGCGATGAAGCCGTGACTGAAGAGTCGCCCATCATGAAGGCTGAGAAAGAAAGCCGTGACCGTCGTGGTCGCAGCGATCGTCCACGTCGTGATGACAACGACAACAGCGACAGCAGCTCCTCTGATGACGACAACACGTCTTCAGATGAAAAATCGACAGCTGACGCTGACGAATAACAGCGGACAGCATTGGGAGAGTAAACATGGCACGTTTTTTCCGTCGTCGTAAGTTTTGCCGCTTTACAGCGGAAGGTGTTCAGCAGATCGACTACAAAGATCTGGACACCCTGAAAGCCTATATTTCTGAGACTGGCAAGATTGTTCCCAGTCGCATTACCGGTACCAAAGCCAAGTATCAGCGTCAGCTGGCCTCAGCGGTCAAGCGCGCGCGCTATCTGGCTCTGCTTCCTTACACTGACAGCCACCAGTAAGGGTTAGCGCGCCACGCTCATTATGCGCACTCTGGCTGAATTTATAATGCGAGGGCGCACTCAGGCCATAGCGGTCTCAGTGCTGAGCGTGGGTACCGTGTTTTTCGCGTGGGTTGGCGCCGCCGCAGTGGCGCTGGTGACCCTGCGCAAGGGAAGTTCCGAGGGTGGTTGGTTGCTGGCATGGACAATGGTGCCGGCGGCCTTTATCGCGCTCCAGGGCAGTGATCTGGGGCCAATTACCACCCTGATCGGTGTGTATATTGCGGCCTGTGTACTGCGGCTGGGAAGCTGGCCTCTGGCATTGCTGGTAATCAGTGCGTCGGGTTTGATTCTGGCGTTGCTGATGAATACTGTGGCCCAGGCTCAGTCGCAGCAGATTGCCGATATGCTGGCGATGTTGTCAGAGCAGTTGAGAGCTGGCAATCCGGACGTGCAGATGCCCGTTCTGTCGGCGACTGATGTAGCTGGCATGGTGGGTGCAATCAATGCCTGGACGGTGGTTCTAGGGTTGGCTCTGGCCCGCTGGTGGCAGGCGATGCTCTACAACCCGGGTGGATTTCGCAGTGAATTCCACGCGTTGCGATTGCCGCAGGCCTTGGCTGTCGGGTTGGTTCTGGGAATGTTGTTGCTGGCCAGCAGCGGCGCTTGGGCCAACTGGGCAATGATATTGCAAATGCCGCTGAGTGTGGCGGGATTTGGGCTGGTACACGCATTGGTGGCGCGCAGTCGCTTGGGCGTAGGCTCGCTGGTGATGTTTTACATGCTGTGGGCTTTGTTGTTGCCCTTGCGCTGGGTAGTGCAGCTACTGGCTGTAACCGACAGTTTTATTGATGTGAGAAAGCGTTTGCCTGTACGCCAAAGCGGCGAGTAAGCGCGAATAGAGGATGAAATCATGCAAGTCATTTTGCTGGAAAACGTAGGCAAGCTGGGCGAACTGGGCGACCAGGTCAATGTGAAGTCCGGCTATGGCCGCAACTTTCTGATTCCCTTCGGCAAGGCAGTTCCCGCCACCGAAGCGAACGTCAAGGAATTTGAACAGCGCCGTGCTGAGCTTGAAGCCGCTGCTGCTGAGAAGCAGGCAGCTGCTGAGAAACGTGCCGAGGCTTTGAGTGAGCTGGTTGTGACCATCGAAGCCAATGCTGGTGACGAAGGCAAACTGTTTGGCTCAATCGGTACTCGCGACATCGCTGAAGCCGTATCTAAGGCTAGCAACAGCGAAGTGGCCAAAAGCGAAGTACTGCTGCCAGAAGGTGTTATTCGTGAAGTGGGTGAGTATGAGATTGACCTCAAGCTGCACCCCGAAGTTACCACCACTATCAAGCTGACAGTCGTAGCTGAGCAGTAATCCGGCGCGCTGAGCAGACTGCCGCCATGGCTCCAGTGGGCGGCTGTTAAAAAGCATCCGTTCGCGGGTGCTTTTTTTTTGGTTGGTTATCCCCCAAAATGGTCGCCCGACCCCGATAATAAGATTCATGCAAAGCGAAACCTACGACGAAGCACCGCCGCCGTTTGACGATCTCGACGTGGCCTCCCTGAAACTGCCGCCCCATTCGCTGGAGGCGGAGCAGTCGGTGCTGGGTGGCTTGCTGATCCGTGGCGAAGCCTGGGATTCGGTCGCCGACCTGGTTAAAGAGTCGGATTTCTTTCAGCCGCGTCATCGCCATATATACGCCAAAATGGCGGAGCTGGTGGAAAGCGAACAACCCATCGACGTGGTAACGCTGGCAGAAGCTCTGGACAAGAGCGAGCAGCTGGAGAGCTCCGGCGGTATTGCCTATCTCGCCGAGCTTGCCGCCAACACGCCTGCGGTAGCGAATATCCGCGCCTATGCTGAGGTGGTTCGAGAGCGGGCGACCTTGCGCTCATTGATTGAAGCGGCCCAGCGCATAGCGGACAGCGGATTTCATCCGGATGGTCGCAACAGTGCCGACCTGCTGGATGCGGCCGAGCGCGAGATCATGCAGATTAGCGAGGATCGCCCAAAAGAGGGTGGGCCTCAGGCGGTTAACCCGCTGCTGAGCACGGCGGTAGATCGTATCGATGAACTGTTTCGCAGTGACGCTGCGCTAACGGGTCTCAGTACCGGCTTTAACGAACTTGATGATATGACATCCGGTTTGCAGAAATCGGATCTGATCATTGTGGCGGCGCGACCGTCGATGGGTAAAACCACCTTTGCAATGAACCTGGTGGAGCATGCGGTGCTTAATGACGACCGGCCCACGCTGGTGTTCAGTATGGAAATGCCGGCCGAGCAGTTGATGATGCGGATGCTGTCTTCCGTGGGGCGTATCGATCAGACGCGGGTGCGCACCGGCAAGCTTGATCAGGAAGACTGGCCGAAACTCAGTGCGGCGGTTAACAAGCTCAAGGACAGGCCCTTGTTTATAGACGACACCGCGGCGTTGACGCCCACCGAGGTGCGTTCCCGTGCTCGCAAGATCGCGCGTGAACATGGCGATCTGGGGATGATCATGCTCGATTACCTGCAGTTGATGCAGGTGGCCGGTCGCGCTGGCGAGGGTAGAACCGCCGAGATTTCTGAAATCTCACGCTCTTTGAAGGGGATTGCCAAGGAGTTCAATTGCCCGGTAGTTGCTCTGTCACAGCTTAATCGCGCCCTCGAGCAGCGCCCTAACAAGCGCCCGGTAAACTCGGATCTACGGGAATCCGGTGCGATCGAGCAGGACGCTGACGTGATCATGTTTATCTATCGCGATGAAGTTTACAACGAAGAGACTGATCAGAAAGGTGTAGCGGAAATCATTATTGGCAAGCAGCGTAAC
>NZ_JBVBUV010000025.1:0-47556 GCF_057445395.1 Litorivivens sp. | reverse complement strand
GTCTGAAAGACGAGCGAGAGTATCATGTCCAGAGTGTGTCAGGTTACTGGTAAGCGTCCCGTAACCGGAAACAATGTATCCCACGCCAAAAACCGCACCAAGCGTCGTTTTTTGCCGAACCTGCACAGACATCGCTTCTGGCTGGAAAGCGAAAAGCGCTTTGTGACCCTGCGAGTATCGAGCAAAGGTATGCGCATCATCGACAAGAAGGGCATCGACGCTGTTGTTAGCGATCTGCGTGCCCGCGGCGAAAAGGTATAAGGTAGAACATCATGGCCAAGAAAGGTGTAACCGAAAAAATTCGTCTGGTGTCCTCTGCTGGCACCGGCCACTTCTATACCACGTACAAGAACAAGCGTAACTCGCCTGACAAGTTCGAGTTCAAGAAGTACGATCCGGTTGTTCGCAAGCACGTGATCTACAAGGAAGCCAAGATCAAGTAATTGATCGGCGACCTGACGCATCGCGAAAGCCCGGCGCTGCCCGGGCTTTTTTGTGCGCGCGTGCTACGCGTTTGATGACGCCCGCCGCTCCGCCTCATCAGCGATGCCTTGGCTCATACGGCGAAAACCGTCGCGCAGGAAGTGCCCGAGCAACAACCCCACCACCGGTGCAAACCAGCCACTGAGCTCAAAACTGGAGAGATACCGGGTGCGCCCGTCCGCCAGCGCTTCAATGCGGTGTGATCGATAACTCTTCATGGCTCCCAACGGCGCCGGCTTTATGCCGTAACTCAACAACACCCCGGGCTCATGCTCAAAGATGTATTCTCTCTGCGCTTGCGCCACAAATGGCAGAACCCGCACACGCATGTCTATTGGGTCACCAACTTTCAGCGTGGAACGACAGGTCTCCACAAACGTATTCCAACGCGGATAGGCCTCAAGATCCGTGAGAACTTCCCACACCTGCGCGGCCGAAGCCTCAATTTCGTGACTATATCGAATGGTAATTGGCATTATTTCCCGACCTGGCAAGAGCAGTGCTGTGCAATGGACGGCAATTTTGCCATAGTTGGCCACAACTTTTGAGAACTTCGGACACATGCAGAGTAACGGAACCAATATCAGCGGCATCGACCAGTGGCTGGAAGCAGGCACCTTTTTTGCCGTCGACGGCCACAAGCTCTTTTACCGGGACAGCGGCCCGAGCGACAAGCCCGTGGTCTTGCTTATCCACGGCTTCCCCACCAGCAGTTGGGACTGGTACAAACTGTGGCCCTTACTGGAAGAACACTACCGCCTCATCGCGCTGGATATGCTTGGCTTTGGCTTCAGCGACAAACCGCGCGACCACACCTACAGCATTCACCAGCAGGCCGACATCGTCGAGGACCTGATCTGCGCACTGGAGATTGATCGCTTTCACGTATTGGCCCATGACTATGGTGATACGGTTGCCCAGGAACTGCTCTACCGACAAAACACCGGCAAGGGCAAGGGGCACTGGCTCTCCGTCTGCCTGCTCAACGGCGGTCTGTTTCCAGAGACCCACCGCGCCCGCCTGATACAGAAATTACTGGAAGGTCCACTCGGCGCTTACATTTCCCGACTATTCGGCAAAAAACAGTTTGAGCGCAGCTTTACCGCCATCTTTGGCACGGCAAGCCGACCCAGCCAGACAGAACTTAACGCTTTCTGGGAATTGATATGCCGCCAACACGGCAATCAGATTCTTCACAAGCTGATTCACTACATGGCTGATCGCCGCAAAAACCGGGAACGCTGGCTGCTTGCGCTGCGCGATAGCTGCGTACCGGTGATGCTGATCAACGGCAACGCCGACCCGGTATCTGGCTCGCATATGGTCGCGCGCTACCGGGAACTGGTCCGACCCAACGACACGATTGTCGACCTGCCGGAGATTGGCCACTACCCACAGGTTGAAACACCCAGCGCCGTGGCCTCTGCCTACCACAGTTTTGTGCAGGAGCAATCGTAACCATCTACGAAGGGATGCAATCATGAACTTCCAGTTTGAAACCTGCCGCCGGATTGTTTTTGAAAACGGGGCCAGCCGCCAACTTCCCGAGCTCTGCCAGGCCTTGGCCCGAAAACACTTGCTGCTCGTTACCGATCCGGGCCTGAAAGCCACGGGTATCGTGGAACGCATCCAGCAGCTCCTTGAGCAGGGCGGCCTTGCGGTCAGCCTGTACAGCGACGTTCAGGCCGATCCACCGGAAGCCGTGGTGCTCGCTGCTGCTGCGTTTGCTCGCGAACAAGGCATCGATGGCGTGATCGGTCTCGGTGGCGGCAGCTCCATGGATGTAGCCAAACTCATTGCGGTGCTCGCCTACTCGAACCAATCACTGACGCAAATGTACGGTATTGGCAATGTGCAGGGCGAGCGCCTGCCACTGATCCAAATACCCACCACCGCCGGCACCGGCTCGGAAGTCACTCCGATTGCCATCGTCACCACCGGCGAAACCACGAAGATGGGGGTAGTCTCGCCTCAACTACTGCCAGACATCGCCTTGCTCGACCCGGAGCTAACTCTCGGCCTGCCACCAGCGGTAACCGCCGCCACCGGGATAGACGCCATGGTGCACGCCATAGAGGCCTACACCTCCAAACTGAAGAAAAACCCATACTCCGATATGCTGGCCAGACAGGCGCTGACTCTAATGGCCGCCAACCTGCCCATCGCCATCAATGAAGGCAACAACATTGAAGCCCGTAGCAACATGCTGCTCGGCGCCTGCCTTGCCGGTCAGGCCTTTGCCAACGCACCAGTGGCCGCTGTACATGCACTGGCCTATCCACTGGGCGGGCACTACCACATACCGCACGGTTTAAGTAACTCGCTAGTGCTGCCGGCCGTTCTGGAATTTAACGCCAGCGTCGCCGCAAACCACTACGCCGAACTCCTGCCCTGCCTGCAGCCAGGGGTGCAGATTTTGTCACCGCACACCGCCTGTGATCAGTTCATTGCCGCCATGCGCAAGTTAGTCGCCCAAGCGCCGCTGCCGCAAACCCTGAAAGAGGCCGGCGTACCGGAAAGCGACCTACCGATGCTGGCGAGCGATGCCATGCTGCAACAGAGGTTACTGGTAAATAATCCGCGGGAAGTCAGCGAGGCTGACGCACTGACCATCTATCGATCGGCATTTTAGGGAATACCATGACACCCAAGGATCGCGCCTACTACAAACGCTTCTACCCCATCACCACCCGCTGGATGGACAACGACATCTATGGACACGTGAACAACGTTACCTACTATTCCTATTTTGATAGCGCAGCCAATCGCTTTCTCATTGAAGAGTGCGGCCTGGACATACACAGTGGTGACATTATTGGGTTCGTGGTGTCATCAGGCTGCGAGTACTACACGCCGGTTGCATATCCGCAGCAACTGGAAGCCGGACTGGCAATTGAAAAGCTGGGTAACAGCTCGGTGCGCTACAACATCGGAATTTTCAAGGCCGGAGAAGATTACGCTGCTGCGAGCGGTCACTTTACCCATGTTTTTGTCACCCGGGCACAGCAGAAGTCGGTACGCATACCCGACGTCATGCGCGCAGCCATGGCCAACATTCAGTGCAACGACTCCGGCGAACGCTGAAGAAATCGCATACTCGCGTCAATCGCTGACCCGCTGAGAGCAAAGGCCGTAAAGTGCCCCCTCAATCGGAGCAGGTATAGTTCTGCCGGAACACCTTGTTGCCGAAGCGCCGCATAGAAATCGGTCGCGTGATCGTCGGCAACCAGCAAATCAGCCGCTCCGTGGTAGATAAAGAATGGCGGCGCATTGTCGTGAACGTGAACAACCGGTGACGCCTGAGCAAAGGCCTCGGGCATCTGTTCTATCGTCCCACCCAAAAACTGCGGCACCAGCCGACCGCCTGTAAATTTGCGCAGATCAGATGGCGTTCCCCCTGCCACCACCGCGTAGGGACGAGTAACAGCGCCACCGTAAGGAACATCCAGATCGCTTGCGGTGCCTGCCACCAAGCCCAACAAACTCACCAGATGGGCTCCGGCGGAATAGCCCAATGCCGCCACCCGCGACCGATCAATCGCGAATTCATCCGCGCGCTGGTGAATCCAGTGCATGGCCTGCTGCAGATCGTGGAGCTGCGCCGGAAAACGATACTGCGGCGCAAACCGGTAGGCGATATTTACCGCGACGAAGCCGTTGGTCGCAAGGCGCTCGCTAATACCCGCCATATCCTCGGGAGAGCGCCCTTCCCAGCCTCCACCGTGTACTACCAGTACCGCCGGGAACGGCCCTGCGCCCAGAGGTCGATAGACATCTGCCAGCAAGGGCTCCGGCCAGCGGTCTGGGCTATAACGCAGTCCGCGCACTACCTGATAGTCAGTTTGCTGCAGCTCGACCTCGGCAGCCCCCGGCGGCACCCCTTTATGGGACGCACAGGCTGACAGGAAGAGTAAGGCGGGTAAAATGAGCAAACGCACGATGAGGAAATCTCCGAACTTAAAGCGCCTTATACGTGCGGAGTGGGCCTACCGGTTTTTCAGCCGCAGCAAGCCCTCCTGAGTCACCGCCGCCACCAGTTCACCCGAGCGATTATAGATACGTCCGCGACACCAGGCCCGCCCATTGGCTGCCACATCGCTGTGCGTTTCATAGAGCAGCCAGTCATCCACCCGAAAAGGTCGGTAAAACCAGAGCGCGTGGTCGAGTGAGATGGTTGCCAGTTCCGGGTTAAGAAAGGAAACGGCGTGCGGGTTCAGCGCTGTGATCAGAATCGGATTATCCGACGCATAGGCCAACAACTGCTGATGTGTTGCCAGATCGTCGCCGATGATATCCGTCGCCTTGAACCAGCTGTAGGACACCGCCTCACTGGGCTGCAGATTATCCAGGTCTTGCGGATTAACTTTCCTGAACTCAATGGGCCAGTTGCCCTCACGATTCGGGAAGTATTTCTTCAAGCGCTCATCGTCGCTGACCAGCGCTTCGGGCGGCGGCACATCAGGCATCGTACACGCGTGCTCGAACCCCTCTTCCGTCACCTGGTAGGACAGCATCGCACTAAAAATGGCCTTGCCATATTGCCGGGCGACCACCCGCCGAGTGACAAAGCTGCGACCGTCGCGAATCGGGTCCACTTCGTACACCACCTGCCGGCTCGGGTCGCCCATGCGCAAGAAATAAGCATGCATGGAGTGTAGCGTGAATGTTTCAGACACAGTGCGTCCAGCAGCGCTTAAAGCCTGCGCTAGCACCTGCCCGCCGTATATGCGACCACCACTGTTATGGGCCGCTCGGCCGGTGTACAGATTGGTATCAATCTCTTCAAGCTGGTTACAGACCAGCAATTCGGCTAACGCTTTATGCACGTGTGGACTCCTGAAATACAGCAGGCTTTCTACCACCCGCCGTCGCAATTTACCACCGCCGAAAACGCCCAACGAATCTGCACCCACGCTGATACATACTGCATTGCAATTAGCGCAGAGCACACCCTGAACAGAGCAGCCTTGCGCTAGATGCCCACAGTAGCAACCACTGCTATGGCGGCGTGCCCCCGGACAAATATTTGCCCCAGCCGAAACCTTCGCACAGCCGGATAAAATCCTCACCCGGGTGAGCAGATAGCCTCACTTCATCCGCACTTAGCGGATGCTGGAAACGCATTTCGACGCACGCCAGCAATAATCGATGGCAGTGGTATTGCGTCTGAAAAAAGCGATTGTGAACACCCTTTCCATGCTTGGCATCACCAATAACAGGGTGCGCGATATGTTTCATATGCCGTCGGATCTGGTGTTTGCGGCCGGTTTTGGGAATCGCTTCAACCAGTGAATAGCGCGTCTGCGGATAGCGCTCAACGTGCACCGGCAACTCAACCCTCGCCAGACAACGAAAGTGTGTCAGCGCAGGCTGGGGTGGCTTGTCCTGACGGGCCCGGCTATCCGTCATTTTGTCCAGCTCCTCCTTCAAAGGGTGATCAATCGCGCCATTGTCAGGCGCAAAACCACGAACCACAGCCAGGTAGCGCTTATAGACGCCTTGTTCGGCAAACTGCGTCGAGACGGCGCGAGCCATTTCAGGTGACAGTGCAAATAACAAAACCCCGGACGTGGGCTTGTCGAGTCGATGCACCGGATAAACCTTTTGCCCGATCTGATCCCTGACCAGCTGCAGCGCGAACCGGGTTTCGCGGCGATCAATGGCACTGCGATGCACCAGCAGGCCGCTGGGCTTGTTGATCGCAACAAAGTGATCGTCGCGATAGAGAATATCCAAGACAGACAAAGGCAGGCACCGGCAAAAACAGGCATTATACCTGCGGAGGCCTTGTGCATTCATGCACTCGACGCCGCGCGAAAATGGCGCTAGCTTGTTGAACCACACAACAGAGGATTTTCACGATGAGCACACTCACCCTCTACGGCGCTCACATTTCTCCTTATGTGCGCAAAGTTCGTGCAGCCCTGGCATACAAGGGGCTCGACTACGAACACGTTTTTGTTGTTCCGGTTGGTGACGATCAGCCAGAAGAGTTCAAGGCCAACAGTCCGCTGGGCAAAATACCGCTGCTGCGCATTGGGGATCGCTACCTGAGTGATTCATCCGTTATATGCGCCTGGCTGGAGCGGGAATATCCCGACAGGCCGCTATTGCCAACCGACAACTTTGAAGCAGCGCGTGCGCTGTGGTTTGAAGAATACGCCGGCAGCGTTATGACGACGGCCATGGGTGGGCACCTGTTTGCCGAAGTGGTGCTCGCCCGCCTGGTATTTAAACGCGACCCGATACAGGCGGATATCGACAAAGCCATCAACCAGGAAATACCGGCGATATTTGACTACCTCGAATCAGAGATAGCCAGCGATTATCTTCTGGCGTCCGGTTTTTCTCTAGCCGACATTGCCGTGGGCGCAATCAGTGTAGCCATGCTGCACAGCAGCCATGCCTGCGATGCTGCGCGATGGCCCAAAACCGCTGCCTACCTTGGCCGCATTCAAAACCATGAGATCTTTGCTTCACTGATCGCCGAAGAACGAGCAATGCTGGCCAGTTTTGGTTGACACCGGAAATCGGTCTGACCGCGTAAGTTTCTACGCTACGTGGTCGCCTGACTGATTCGGCCTGATCGCAGCGTTCACGTGAACGCATAGTCGTCGGGGTTAATTGCCTTAGTCCACTCCCAGAAATCACGCAGACGCCAGGGAGACAGCACGGTAACTTTGCCAGCCTCATTCTGATACCAGCTATGCTTCACCGTCGGGTGCGACCAGACCATATTCGACAACTCATTTTGCAACTTCAACTGATAATCTCGATGCACCGTGTGTTTTACCTCAAGCGCTTTCGCGCCTTCTTGCAGTAGGGTTTTGATTCCAGACAGGGCGTAGCGCACTTCACACTCTGAATTGAATATCAGGCTGCCGCCAAAGGCGAGGTTGGTACCCGGACCATAGAGACAGAACAGGTTGGGGAAGTTTGGCACAGTGATACCCAAGTAGGCCTCAGGCTCGTCACCCCACTGCTCACGAAGTGTCATCCCGCCGCGACCGACAATCTCCATCGGCCAGAGAAATCGGTTAGCGTGAAAACCCGTGGCATAAACAATAATATCTGCCTCAAACAGCTCACCATGAGCGTCGACAATACCCGCCTCAGTGATCTCGCGAATGCCTTCGGTTCGCAGTTCAACATGGGGTTTAGTCAGCGCAGTCAGCCAGCTGCCGTTATCCTGCAGCGTACGCTTGGCCAGCGGCACATAGTCTGGAATCACTTTATCCAGCAATGCCTCATCATCACCCACCTGCTGTTTCATCCAGTCGGTAAACACCTCGCGCACCATCTCGTTCATTTCATTGATAGAGCGTTCCTGGTGGGGCCAGTCTGGATCAATTTTCAGGCTCGGCAACAGACCGTCGCAGGCGGGCCAGAACAACAGGAAGCGGTACCAGCGTGAATAGAATGGCAGTTTTTTCATACACCACTGGGCACCGCTTTCTACCTTGCGGTGATAGTCGACGTTGGGAAACATCCACGGCGCAGAACGCTGATACACCTTCAGCTCGGCGACCTTATCAGCAATGGCAGGCACCAGCTGAAAAGCACTGGCTCCCGTACCGATAACAGCGACCCGTTTGCCGGCGTAATCCACATCACTACGCCATTGGGCCGAGTGCATGGCGATCCCCTTGAACCGATCTCGTCCTTCAATATCAGGCAATTTGGGTCGGTTTAGCTGACCTACCGCACTAATGAGTGCGTTGCTCGTGTGCGTTTGTTTCTGACCATCGGCATCACGACAGGTCACCTGCCACTGGCTATTTGCTTCATCGTAGGCCGCGCTCACCACTTCGCTGTTAAAACGAAAGTGCTCGCGAATACCAAACCGATCCAGGCAATCTTCAAAATACTGCTGCAACTCTGGCTGCTGGGCAAAGTATTCGCTCCAATTGTGATTGGGGGCGAATGAGTAACAGTAAAAATGATTGCCAACATCCACCCGGCAGCCGGGATAACGGTTCTCATACCAGGTGCCGCCCACCCCCGCGTTTTTCTCAATCACGGTGAACGACAGGCCAGCCTCCTTCAAGCGAATGGCAGACAGTACTCCGGACATACCACCGCCGATGACGGTGACATGAAAACCTGATCGCTGCTCCACCGGAATGGCGTCCCAGTCTAGTTGCCGCGCATCGCCATCGAGCTCCATTTCCTCGAGCATCATGGGTACGTAGTCCATGGGCACTTCTTCAGCCACCAGGAAACTCATCATTCGGCGAATGGTTTCGTGATCACTGAGCTGAACAGGCTTACATCCGCCATCGCGGTAGCGTTTGATCACCTCGAGCGCCTGGGCACGCACTGCGGCCTTGTCCTCGTCCGACATGTAACCCTGCACTTCGTTGAGGTAAACCCCGAGCGGCCTGATTGCACCATCCAGCAAGGCGGTGTCACCACTCATATGAATCATGGAGAGCATCAATGTGGGAATAGAGGCGTCGGTCAGAGCCTCGGCGATAAACGCGTCATCTTCAGTAATGGGCTCCAATGCCGGAGCCAGCGCCTGGGTCATGGTGTCATCCGTTATCTGCTTACTATTACCTTGAGCATACGGAGGCTAGATACCCAGCGAAATTACAGCTGTGTTATTTTGGCCGGCGGGAGCCCCACCGGCGGCTTCGCGCCAGTTACGCGCCAGGGTTACCCCGGTCGCGGGGCCAGTCTGAAAACGCGAGAAAAAACAGAAAGCCAATATTCACCAGCGGAATAAGTAGCAACAACGACAGCCAACCGGAATAGCCTGCTTTCTCGCAGATTTTCCAGAACGGGACTACGATCAGTAATAGGGTCAGCAAAATACCCAGATTTATTTCCATTAAACTCTCCCTGACTTGAGCGATGGGATCAGTGGCGCGAGAAGGCCTCGCGCGTTAAAGTGCAGTGTCGGGCCATATTGTTGAAAATTCTATGAAAAAAGTCGCGCTTCACTGGCAAATTGCCATCGCCATTATACTCGCCGTTATTGTTGCCAGCCTCACAGGTCGCGAGGCCGGGCTGGGCGATCTAACGTTTTACGCCATTTACGCCTTCCTGGGCACCCTTTTTCTCAATGCGCTGAAGATGATTATTGTGCCGCTGGTCACCGCCTCCATCATTAGCGGTATTGCCAATATCGGCAACAACGAGGGCCTAGGGAAGCTGGGCGGCAAAACCATCGCGTTTTATTTAACCAGTAGCCTGCTGGCGATTCTGGTGGGCCTCGCAGCGGTAAATATTTTGCAGCCTGGGGTTGGCTCCAATCTCGCCGATGGTCTTAGCGGCGACCAGTCAGTGTCAGACGTACTTTCCAAAGTTGAGGGTAAAAGCACCGCAGACATCGTGGATGTTTTCATTCGCATGGTTCCCCCCAACATCATTGCGGCAGCGGCTGACGGGCAAATGCTTGGCCTGATTTTCTTCAGCCTCCTGTTCGGGTACTTCCTGGCGCAAAGCCGTTCACCGCAGACCGACACGGTGCGCGATTTCTTTAATGGCCTGATGGACATCATGACCCTGATCACTCTCTGGGTAATGAAGTTCGCGCCCCTCGGAGTTTTCGGTCTGGTCGCAAAAACGGTGGCCGATACCGGTTTTGCCAGCTTCAAACCGGTGCTGGTGTTTTTCTTCACCGTGGCAATCGCCTTGGCCATTCACGCGTTTATCACCATGCCCCTGTTACTGAAGTATATTGGCCGAATCAACCCCACCAAACACTATCAGGCCATGTCACCGGCAATGCTGACAGCGTTTTCCACGGCCTCCAGCTCCGCCACCCTGCCCTTGACCATGGAATGCATGGAGGAGGCCGGTGTTTCCCAGCGAGTTCGCGGTTTTGTCCTGCCACTGGGGGCCACTGTGAACATGGATGGCACCGCCCTCTACGAATGCGTAGCCGCCATTTTTATTGCACAGGCCTTTGGTATTGAGCTGAGCTTTGTCCAGCAATTTACCATCGTGGTGGTCGCCCTCCTCACCTCGATTGGCGTCGCCGGTATACCGGCCGCGAGCCTGGTAGCCATTTCCATCATATTGGGGGTCATCGGACTACCACTGGAGGGTATCGGCTTGCTGATGATTACCGATCGGGTATTGGACATGATGCGCACTGCCGTCAACGTATTCAGTGACACCTGCGCCACCGTGATTATTGCCCGCAGTGAAGGCGAAAAAACCAAACTGGTATGAACTACTGTCCGGAATGCGGCATAGCACTCACCGCCCAAAGTTATCAAGGGCGCGGCGAAGTTCTGCTGTGCCCCGCCGGACACGCATGCTATCCGCCCGGCCCGAAAATTCTGGTAGCGGCCTTTGTCAATTGCGGTGAAAAATTGCTCTGGATGAAGCGCGGCAACCCGCCCCGGGCAGGACACTGGGCGATTCCTGCCGGCTTTATGGAAAATGGTGAAACCCTGCGTGAAGCCGTGTCACGCGAACTGCGCGAAGAAACCTGTGTGCACATTCCGCCAGAAAACTTCAGCCCTTACATGATCGGCTCCATCAGTTTTATCAGCGAGGTTTACATCGGGCTACACGCCAGCGTGGACACTACGGCTTGTGCCTGCGGCGAAGAGGCCCTCGACGTCGGCTTTTTCAGAGAAGACGAAATCGACTGGGCCGAGGTTGCCTACCCCAGCGCCAACGACGCCGTTAAAACCGCCTACCGCGAAGCCAGGGAAAATCGCTTTGGCATCTACCACGGCGATTTTACCGACATGATTGACCGCCTCGACCTGGTTCTCCCACCGCCACCGTAAACCTGTAACGGCACTGAAAAAGCGCTTGTATCCCCTTGTTACTGTGCCCAAAATAGCCCCAAGACACAGGGGAAACCATGGCCGACGACACCTCCTATATCAAGTGGTTCCGCAATTCCGCGCCCTACATCAATGCGCATCGCGGCAAAACGTTCGTGCTGATGATCAGCGGCGAGGCGATCGAACACACGAACTTTGACAATATCATCCACGATATCGCCCTGCTCAACAGCCTGGGGGTAAACCTGGTGCTGGTACACGGTGCCCGTCCGCAGATTGAATCGCGGGTGCAGCAGCAAGGTATCGACAGCCGCTTTCATCAGGACCTGCGCATCACCGATGCCGGTACGCTGGCGTGTGTATGCGATGCGGCCGGCTCCGTGCGGGCGCATATTGAAGCCCTGCTGTCGATGGGCGTTGCCAATTCGCCCATGCACGGCGCCGCGATACGGGTGGTATCGGGCAACTATGTGACCGCCAAACCTTTTGGGGTGATAGACGGGGTCGATCTGGAGCACACCGGTCAGGTGCGCCGGGTAGACGCAGACGCCATCCACCGTCAGCTGGCCCAGGACAACGTGGTGCTTATTTCACCGTTGGGGTACTCCCCCACCGGAGAAATTTTCAATATTGCCCTGGAAGATATCGTGGTTGAGACCGCCGCAGCGATTAAGGCCGACAAACTGATTGTCTTTGATGAACTGCCCGGCGTGATCTGCGAGGGAGACCTGATCCGAGAATGCGAGCTCAGCGAGGCCCGCGATCTGCTGCCCACGGCAGAAAACGACTACGCCTTACTGACGGTGATCCGCGCGGCAGAACGCGGCATTCCACGCTGCCACCTGATTGGCTTCGCCGAAGATGGCGCGCTGCTGGAAGAACTGTACACCCGCGATGGGGCCGGCACGCTGGTCTCCAATGACCACTACGAAGAACTGGCCACCGCCACGATCGATGACGTGGGCGGCATCCTGGAAATCATTGCACCGTTGGAACACAGTGGCGTACTGGTCAAGCGTTCTCGCGAAGTACTGGAAACCGAGATCCACTGCTTTCGGGTCATCCGTCGCGACGGCGTAGTGATCGCCTGCGCCGCGCTATACCCCTACCCCGAACAAGCCACGGGCGAGGTTGCCTGCGTGGCCACGCACCCAGACTACCGTCGCAGTGATCGCGGCGAACGCCTGCTGCGCTCGCTGGAAAAATACGCGCGCCAGCAGCGCTTGCAGTCGGTGTTTGTGCTTACCACGCAAACGGCACACTGGTTTCAGGAGCAGGGTTTCGCGCCCAGCAGTATTGAAGCGCTGCCGCCCGGCAAGCAGCAGCTCTACAATTTTCAACGCAACTCCAAGGTGTTTGTAAAACAGCTCTGATGCGCATCCCAAGAATTTACACTGATCAGGCGCTCAACCCAGGCACAGAAATCACTTTGGAGGAAAGCTCCTCCCGCCATCTGTGCGCCGTGTTACGCCTGCAGGCGGGTGACGCCCTCACCCTGTTTAATGGCGATGGCTGCAGCTATCAGGCGTCCATTCGGCAGCCCGACAAAAAGAAAGCGTCGGTTGCAATTGGCGAGTGCAGCACACAGGACCCTCGCTCCCCACTGAGCATTCACCTCGGTATCGCCCTGTCCAAAGGCGATCGCTTTGAATGGGTTCTGCAGAAAGCCACCGAGCTAGGCGCAGCCCGAATAACCCCGTTGTATACCCAGCGCGTCGATGTAAAACTCAATCGCGAACGAACCGAAAAAAAACAGCGCCACTGGCAGCAGATCATCGCCAGCGCCTGCGAGCAATGCGGCCGCAATAGCCTGCCGTACCTAGATTCACCCGCCCAGCTGCCAGACTGGCTCAACAATGTGCAAGCTGACCAGAAATGGGTGCTTTCGCCCGCCCATCACGACGATTTCAACACAGCGTCGACACCCGCGTCGGCGGCGCTGCTGATTGGCCCCGAGGGTGGGCTAGACGATAGCGAAGTGGAGCTGGCGCTGCGCTCGGGCTTTAAAGCCCTACAGCTTGGGCCACGGGTACTGCGCACGGAGACTGCGCCGATTGCTGCAATCAGTATCTTGCAGTATCGGTGGGGAGATCTGGGGTAACTGTTGGTTTGCTAAAGCTAACGGGCAATGTAAGTTGCCCGCTGGAAAGCATGGCGGCTCATCGAGCTGCAGTCGAACCCCGCTGCACTGCTAATCACTGAATGGCTGACTGGTTGATGCCTGCAAACGGCCCCTATTGATTCATCAAAACTCGGCAAATTTGAGCCTCTATCACCACCAGATCGGGGATAACCGCCGCCTCTCCCGCCAACAGCACCTGAGATGATTCAACATGTCCGGGCACAGCGGTGTCGTCCCGGGCAACATCCTCTTCCAGTATCCGCGCTTGGCGCGGCATGCCGCTGCAGCGAATACCGTAGAACGGAAGTTCTTCTCGACCACCGATACCGTTAAGGATGGCGACATGCCCCTTGTCCTCAACCAGATCATCCGCATCACCGTTTAGGCGTTCAAAGGAGATCAATGGCACCTTCTGCCCGCGCCAGTCAATCAATCCCAACATCCAGGGCGGTGCCGACGCCAGCGGCTGTACGGTAGAGATGACAACAAATTCGGCTACATTAACGTTGGGCACAAGCAACTGTTTTTGTTGCGAAGGCAGCATCAGTACGGGTACCGAATCCGTGAACTGAATTTTTCTTAGCGTCTGTTCCATGATTTAGCCTCTTATGACTTGGCTGCATTTCTGAGCCGGGACGCCAGCGTGGCCGCAAGCTCTCGCGGTGTACCACTAACGCCCACGACACCCGTGCGGTTTGCCGCCTCGGGCATGGTGGCAATGAGACAGCTCTCAGGCGACTGACTCCACACTTGGCCACCCACACGGTTGACCAGTACCGCCGCACGCTCACCGTCGTTGCAGGTGCCACTGAATACAATCAGTCCCAGCCGCTCGCGATACAGGCGCGCCAGATCGGCGGCGACTTCGTCAATTCCCGGTCTGAACTTTCCCAGCCAAGGTTTACTCGCCGGGATGACGCGCTGAAAAGGCAGAAACCGGGGGCGTTTTTCCGGCGCGACAATCAGTATCCTACCGACACCCAGACGCGTTTCGCCATCAAATTTGAAAGCCTCGAAAGGCGTCTGTCGATTCAGGTGTGTCACCAGCGCCTGATCAAAGGCCTCCTCAATGTGCTGCACGTAGACAAAGGCCACTGGCAAATCGCCAGGCAAAGCCGCCAGAAACTCAGTCACCGCCTCCGGCCCGCCCAGTGAGGCGGCCAGCAGCCAGATCTGTTGCGGTGGCAGGATGACCGGCGGGCTGAGTGTAGGCAGCAGCGTGGCATTGAGCTTGGTCATCAACTGATTCAGCCAGCGCGTGTGTGCGTCGCGATCTTCCGGCCATTCGTTAAGCACCAGCGTCGGCGCTGACGACACGCTGCCGATATAATCCAGCGCACGTTCCACCTGTCGCTCCGGCAACAAAATCAGCCAGGCTTGCGGCGCTTCTTCCAGCGATGGATAGAGGATTTCCAGGTGCGGCGCATCACAGCTCAGCAACACGTAGTGGGCGGCTTTCACCAGCTGATTTTCCAGCCACTGTCGCCGCCGGACATCATCAACCACCAAGGCAAGTTGGGACATGTTCTAACCTGCCATTAACAAGAGATCAGGACTCTACCGCCTCATCGGACACTTCCGATATCGCCTGAAGCAGTGTGATTTCCTGGTATGGCTTACCCAGATACTTATTGACGCCCAGGTTATATGCCCGCTCACGGTGTTTGTCACCAGTACGTGAGGTAATCATGATGATCGGGATATCCTGCAACCGACTGGTGTGGCGCACCCGGCTGGCAACTTCAAATCCGTCCATTCGCGGCATTTCGATATCCAGCAGCATGACGTCCGGCAGCTGCTCACAGGTCTGCAGCTGAGTTACCGCATCAACACCGTCTTTCGCCAGCATGACGTCAAAACCTTGCCGCTCCAACAGCCGCGAAGTCACTTTGCGAACCGTAACCGAGTCATCAACCACCATTACCAGACGGTTGCGCTGCTCTATACGCTGCGCACTTTGCTCCAACGCAAGGTCGCGGCCTCGCTGGAGCTCTGAACGCACCA
The DNA here is from genome assembly GCF_057445395.1 of Litorivivens sp. Taxonomy (NCBI): domain Bacteria; kingdom Pseudomonadati; phylum Pseudomonadota; class Gammaproteobacteria; genus Litorivivens; species Litorivivens sp. The sequence goes on along the minus strand of NZ_JBVBUV010000025.1, from coordinate 32,196 downwards.
GTGCCGGTATATCAACAATAACAACCACACTGCCGTCGCCAAGTACCGTCGCGCCGGACAGGCCGTGCACATGACTGAACTGCGGCCCCAGTGCTTTTACAACAATCTCGCGTGAACCCAGAATGCTGTCTATCTGCACGGCTGTCGGCCGGTCGGTACCACGCGCCAGCAACACCGGTCGCGGTTCGGTCTGACCTTCCAGGTGGGGAGACAGGCTGGTGCGCAACAGAGTACCCAGGTAATTCAGCGAGTAACTCTGATTGGCGTATTCAAACGGCGGCGCATCCGGCTGATAGTAAACTTCCAGTTCATAGGGGCTCACCCGCACCACACCTTCAACGGTGTTGATAGGAATCGCAAAAATGTCGCCCCCTATACTAACCATCAGTGCGCGGTTAACCGATACCGTAAAGGGCAACCGTATTGTGAAACGCGTTCCCTTACCGCGTGTTGAATCGACCGCAATACTGCCGCCGAGTTGTTTTATCTCGCTGTAGACCACGTCCATGCCGACGCCGCGACCGGAGATCTGGGTAACTTCGCTGGCGGTGGAGAAACCCGCTTCAAACAAGAAATCGGCCAGACGCTCCTGAGAAACCTGCTCACCCTCCTCCAGCAGCCCCATGGCTATCGCTTTTTTGCGGACGGCGTCGAAATCGATGCCGGCGCCGTCATCGCTGAGCACTATCAGCACATCGCCGCCTTCACGGCCAAAACGCATACTGATATTGCCGACCGGAGCTTTATCCGCAGCACGGCGCGCTTCCGCCGATTCAATACCATGGTCTACCGCATTACGCAGCATATGCTCCAGCGGCGGAATAATCCGCTCCAGCACCGTTCGGTCCAATTCGCCCTCGGCGTTATAGACCTTGAACTCCACTCGCTTGCCAAGCTCCAGACTGATCTGCCTGACAATACGGCGAAGGCGCGGCACCATGCGGGTAAAGTGAACCATGCGCGAGCGCATGAGGCCTTCTTGCAGTTCAGTATTGATTCGCCCCTGTTGAATCAACAGGGTTTCCATATCCCGGGTGCGCTCGCCCAACGTCTGACGTATATCGATCAGATCCGAGGACGATTCCATCAGCGAGCGCGATAGCTGCTGCAACTGGGAATAGCGGTCAAACTCCAGGGGGTCGAACCCTTCCTGTTCAGACCCCACCTGCTCCTGACGGAACAGAATCTGGGCCTCGGTTTCAATGTCGAGTCGCCGCACCTGTTCCTGCAGGCGCTCAACGGTCATCGACATCTCATCCAGCGATGCGGTCAGCTCCGAGACCTGTTCTTCTGCTCGGCCGCGCGATATCGACGTTTCACCAGCAAGGTTAACCAGGTTTTCCATCAGCTGGGCGGAGACCTTGATCATCTCCTGCGGCATCTGCGAATCGGCACTCGCAGGTCGCTCTACAGCGTCACCTGACGTCGGAACAAGGGCGCCGGGCTGCGGTGCATCGCTGAGCTCGCTTTTTGCGGCCACAGCGGGCAGCAGAGGCTCACTCACCCATTTGCGGTTGCCGCTGCGAACGGCGGTCAAACCTTCGTTGATGCGATCCTGATAGGCCAGCATTTGCGACAGAAAATCATCGTCCCGACGATCGGTCTGTTCAATGTAGGCTTCAAATTCGTGACACAGGTCGCCAAGCCCGGACAGCCCAGCCAGTCGGGCACCTCCCTTAAAGGTATGGAGGTGACGCTGCAACAGTTCCAGGTGTTCTGCATTACTGCGATCACCGGTCCAGTATTGGAGGGCATCGTCGATTGCTTCCACCAGATCGTCGGCTTCCTCCAGGAAGATTTCGACCACCTCGCTGTCGGCATCGCTTTGCTGCTCTACCAGCGCCGGTGTCTCCTCTGGCGGCTCTGCCAGCACAATCGGTTCACTCAGCAGCGGGGGTTCAATGACCGCTGCAGGTGTCTCAGCGGAGAAAGTCTCGCCGCGTTTAATCGCCTCAACACCAGTGACCAGCGCATCCTGGAATACGTGCAGACGCGGCAGAAACTGGTCACTGTTGGATTCACCACTGGCTATCGCTGACTCGACAAAGCTTTCAAACTCATGGGTATAGGCGCCCAGCTTTGTCAGCCCAGCCATGCGCGCACCACCTTTGATGGTGTGCAGGTGACGCAATAGGTTGTTGAGATCACTCTGGCTGCCATCGCTGTCGGACCAGGCATTGATGGCTTCGTCGACACCTTCCAGCAGCTCGTCGGCTTCCTCGAGGAAAATTGCAGTCACTTCCGGGTCGGCTTCTTCGTCCTCAACGGCCGACGCTTCCAACGTGATGTTTTCTGGCTCTGGCTCTGAGAACGTCTCGGTCGCAATCTCAGGCGTGGGCTCCGGCGGCACCGTAATGTCTATCTCTTCGACATCCGCTGTTTCATCCGCATCCCATCCCTGCGCGACATCGTTGAGCGCGGTGCGGTAATCAAACTCTCGTAACTGCGCCACCAGGGCATCATTGATGTCGGGCTTCTGTTCCGCGGCCAATTGGTTCAGCATGGCATCGAGGGAATCGGTTGCGCGACGGCACAGATCGACAGCCTCATCAGGAACCGGGTTTACTGCATCTTGCATAATGATCTGAAGTGCGCCGGCCAGCTCCGCAATCGCATCCAGACTGCGGATGCTTTCTGCCCGCTTGGAGATATGGCCTGCGGTTTCCGACAGCCGGTGCAGACTCTGGGCATCGGCATAATGCTCCAGGGTATGGGCCATGGCGGCCAGGGTGTCACCCGTGCTCACCATAAAGGCGTCGAGTTCACCCGGTGCAATTCTATCTTCTTCCCGAGCATCAGCTGCCGATTGAGCGTTCATCAACAAGCGGCGGTGCAGGGAGTCGATGCGCCCGAGCAACACGTCACTTTTTGCAACCTGGACGCCTTCGCCGGCCGCAATTCTGTCAATGGCGGCCCCTATCGCATTCACGGCATCGCGCAACAGCATCAAGGCGTCAACGTCGGCCATCGCACGCAATGCCCGCATTTCCTTAACAAACCGCTCCAAAGGCGATACAACGGTGGCAACCTCCACCATTTCAGCCATATTGGCCGCGCCTTTCAGGGTGTGCAGGGACCGCTGCATAGCATCGGGTAATTCAATGGGGGCTTCGGCCCGGCTCAGAAAATTTTCGACGACCTGCAGGTGAATACGCGCCTCGGCGACAAAGATTTCCGACAGCGCGTCGTCCGTTTCGTCCCCTGGTGGCTCGGGCACTGCGGCCACCTGTGCCGAGGAATCGTCTCCGGTTTGCGCGTCTTGTGCCTCCGACTGCGCACCCACATCGCGCTGCAGTGCCGATAGATCGGGCGATGCCTCTTCAGCCAGTGCGTCAGCTTGCGCCGCAATCGCTCGCGCCTCTTCCACCTTGTCATGGCGTCGAGCTTTGAATCCTGCAATAAGCGACGGCAGCAGTGCCAGTGATTGGTCAATCACATCAAGGCGCTGTGCATCCAGCCTGAAACGGCCCTCAACCACACGGTTGAGCATGTTTTCAATCGACCAGGCCAACTCACCAATTTGCAAGGCATTAACCATGCGGCCGCTGCCTTTCAGGGTATGAAATCCACGACGCACTTCGCCCAGCGCGTTTTCATCGGAGGGTGCCGTGCTCAGTGTTGGCCGGTGCTCATTGATGGTGTCGAGCACTTCATCGGCTTCTTCGATAAAGATTTCGACCAGTTCTTCGTCAACAGCATCATCGCCGTCATCAGCCTCAACCGAAGTTTCGGTTGGCGCTGCAGAGGTCGCTGCAACGGTAACGGGCTCCGCTGGCGCTGCCTGTACCGACGAGACTTCGGTGCGATCGTTATCGTCGTCCAATAATTGAGCAGGCATATCGGTGGGATAGCCCAGCTGCTCTATGCAGCGCTCGGCAACTGACAAGATATCATCGTCGACGCCGCCAAAATCACTGGCGCAACGCTCCAGATAGTAATCCACCGCCGTGAGAGAATCGGCCAAGGCATCGAGGGTTTGCCAGTCTGGCGTGTGGGGGTCATCGAGCAACTGCTCGCTGACAAAGCGTCGACAACTTTGCAGCACATCGGCGGCACGCCCCAGCTCCGCCAACAACAGGCTGCCGGAAATACTGGTCAATAATTCCGGTAACTCTTTGAGATAGTCAGTGTTCCACTGGTTGGCAACGAAGTTGACGACCGCTTCCTTGGCAAGCTCCAGCCCGTTACGCGATTCGCGAACCACGGACAGATAGGCTCGGTCGAGTTGTTGCTGGGCTTCCTCACTGCCGTTGAATAAAACACGCTCACCAACCGGCTCATGCACCTCGCCAAGGGTCGATGCAAGTTGCCGCAGATCAACATCGAGACCGCGCCCGCCAGCCGCCGCCTCATCAAAGCGCAGTGTCAGCGCGCGCAGCGTTTTAAACTGCTCTGTCAGACCCAGCACGGCTGCCGCCTGCTGCACGTTTTGCAACCGCTGCAGGTTGGTGTCGTCATAACCGCCGCTTTTCAACGCATTCGCCAGCAGCGAGCACTCCACAGAAAGTGCCTCATGAATGGCCTTGGCGCCGCTATCAGGCTGATCGCCGGTCAGCGCCGGCAACCCGGCGGCAGTTTTGTAACGCTGCTTTACGTCGCGTATGTAGTTGGAGTTGCCGCGGCAGGTTGCCACATAAAACAGCATGTCACGCAGCAGCGCCTCCGGCAGTGGCCGCTCCAGTACCGCTGGCCCGGCCTCAACAAACAGCCGTATCTCCTTGTCGACCCGACGCAGCAGGCTACGCACCGCAAAGCCGCTGTGGATAGAATTGTTCAACAAGCCTTCGAGCAGGGCGATGCAAACCACCCACACATCCTGCACGGCGTGGCCGCGACAGATCTTCGCGGCCCGGGCGCAGACTTTGGCCATGTAGTTCAGGTTTTTACGGGTTTCGTGGCCGCGGTAGTATCCCAGCAGTGCGACCTGATACATCTGCCGCAACTTTTTGGCAACATCGAGAAACTCGCCTTCCGCCAGTCGCAAGGGCGCTTCATCGGTACGTGTACCTGCGGCCATATCCGGCAGAAAAACGCTTCCGGTAGCCAACAGGGGCTGACTGCGCACTGCGCGCAGCTCATTGATGGCAAGGATCAATTCGGAGGGGAATTCGCGTTGCGCTTCTCGAACCTTTTCAAGATAGCGCGGCATATCGGCCAACGCTCGCTGCAGCGCGATCATCGCGTCAGACAGCATGGAGTCCGGCAGGGTTCGGTCCAGCAGTGCCTTGACCAGCTCTTCCATCTCTTCAGCCAGCAGGGCTACGCCGAAAAACTCAACGATTTGCAGGCTGCCCTGAACCTCATGAATATGGGCCAGGCAGAAATGCAGGCGGGTGCTGTCATTGGGGTCGTCGATATAGGATTGCAACGCACTTTGCGCCGCCTCCAGGGATTCAGCAATCTCCCCGGCCACCCAATCTAGCCCCACGTAATCGCGACGTTCCGTCATTATCTTCTCGTCTTAATCATTCGCACGACGCTCGAAAACCTGCACATTTTCGCCCGCTTTGCGTACGAGGTCCGGATGCTGCCAGCCTCGTCCCTCACTGGCACCGATGACCAAAATACCTCCCGGCTTCAGTCTGCGCACCAGGTTATTCAACACCTGGCGCTGGCGCCAACCTCGAAAATACACCAGCACATTCTGGCAAAAAATCACATCCATGCTGGATCTCGGCGTGCTTTGCGGATCCAGCAGGTTAGATTGCAAAAAACAAACGCGCGATGCCAGTTGTGGCTGCACCCGATAATTCAGCCGATCGGCGGACTCCATATAGCGCGTTCTCAGGCTGTCCGGCAGCTCCTGCAAACGACGCACATGAAAGCTCGCCTGCCGGGCACTGCGGATCGCCGCACTGCTGATATCGCTGCCAATGACCCCGTAGTAAACACGTTCGCCACTGGCCTCGATCAGATCCGCCGTCACCATCGCCATGGTGTAGGCTTCCTCACCGGTTGAGCAGCCAGCACTCCACAGATCGAGCGTCAGTTTCTTGTCCGGCGCCGCCGCGATGCGGGTCTGCACATACTGTGCAAGTACCCGATAAGCCGCTGGGGTGCGGTAAAAACGAGTTTCCTTTACAGCCAGATGGTCGACCAGCCAATTGCCCTTGCCGTGCCACGGTTGCGATTCCGCACGCCGCAAAATCAGGTCAGCTTCTTCACCATCGGCTTTGCCTAGCCAGGGCTGCAGGCCCTTCTGAAGTATATGGCGGTGCTGTGACAGATTGATGCCTGTCTGCGCTTCCAGCACAGCCTGCCAGCGACCAAGTTCGTCATCATTCACATTGACCATATGCGGTGGCCACAGACCCTCCTGCCCGAAGGCAGTGCGCCTGTATATCAGGCCTCTTCCTCATACACACCGTCATTCTCATATTCAGCATCCGAACGTTCGGTTTCGGCCTGCTGCGGCAGCTTAAAGCCCGCTACCGAACGTCGCAATTCGTCAGTCATCTCTGCGAGATTACCGATAGACCGTGCCGTTTCGGTGGTACCTGCAGAAGTTTGCGAGGTGATCTCCTGAATAACATGCATCGTGTTGGAAATGTGACCCGCCGAGGCCGCCTGCTGCCGCGCTGCGTTCGAGATGTTCTGAATCAATTCCGCCAGTTCCTGCGATACCTTCTCGATCTCTTCCAGAGCCGCACCAGCGTCCTGGGCCAGACGAGCACCACGCACCACCTCGGTGGTGGTCTGCTCCATTGAGATAACGGCTTCGTTGGTATCTGACTGGATGGTTTTAACCAGTGCTTCAATCTGCTTGGTTGCGCCCGAAGAACGTTCCGCAAGGCGCTGAACCTCGTCCGCAACAACCGCGAAACCGCGGCCCGCGTCACCGGCCATCGAGGCCTGAATCGCTGCGTTCAATGCGAGGATGTTGGTCTGGTCGGCGATGTCGTTGATCAACGATACGATATCCCCGATCTCCTGCGAGGATTCACCCAGTCGCTTGATCCGCTTCGAGGTTTCCTGAATCTGCTCACGAATGTTATCCATGCCTTTGATGGTGTTCTGTACCATCTCGGCGCCAGTGTTGGCGATTGATACCGAGCGCTTCGCAACCGCGGCGGACTCGACGGCGTTTGACGATACCTGGTCGATGGTCACCGCCATTTCATTGACCGCCGCCGATGCACCGGCAATTTCCTGCGCCTGGTTTTCAGAAGCTTCGGCCAGCGTCAGTGCGGTTTGCTGGGAGTTCTGCGCCGCGCCGGATACGCGCAGTGCGGTGTCGTTAATCTGTGATACCAGCACCCGAAGCTGGTCAATGGTGTAGTTGATAGAGTCTGCGATGGCGCCGGTAAAGTCTTCCGATACCGTTGCCGTTGTGGTCAGGTCCCCGTCTGCCAGATCGGCCAGCTCGTCCAGCAGTCGCAGGATCGCGCTCTGGTTCCGGTCATTGGTCTGGGCGGTTTCCTGCAGTCGCAACTGGGTATTGCGGAACGATTGAATACCGATAAGCGCCAGTGAAATGGGAATAAGAATGACAAAGCCAAGAGCCGTGGTGGTAGATAGCAGCCGCTTGTCTTCCAGGTTGTCTATGGCGCTCGATAGTTTGTTGGTGGCTTCCTGTACCTTGGGCGCATCAACAATAATGGATTCTGCAGCGGTGGTCGCTTCCAGCAAACTGGGTGAGGCCTGGAAGATATCGTCAACGGAGCTTGCCACGAATTCAAACAGCTGGCTGATTTCCTGCAAGCTCTGCTGGGCCTCGGGGTCTTTAACCTGGCTGACCTGCATCGCCGGGTTGCCTTCGATCATACCGCGCAGAACGGTACCAAAGGTGCTCGCGTCGATGTTGAACTGGTCAGCTGCAATGGGCGCGTCCTGCCCACCATCAAGCATGCGGTCTACGTTACGCGCGATCCGCTCTGCCAGCCAGGATTGGCGCTGGGCCACAGCCACCTGATCGGCCGGCGCATTGCGATCCAGCAGAATCTCCACAACGTTATTGTATTCCTGCTGAAGTACCGGAATAGATTCGTTGAGCGTCAGGGCAACCTCGTGCAGGAAGATGATCCGCTCTTTGTTGGTAATGATGGTTTGCGCTGCCTCACTAACCCGCTCCCAGTCTGAATCCAGCGCATTGAGCTCGGATGACAGCAGTTCGCGAGGTGACGGCAGATCGCGAGCACCGCGCTCCAACACGGTCAGCGCCTGCTCAAAACGCTCGCGAGCATTGGCCAGCGACTCAAAAGCCTCACCGTCACCGGCTGCTGCCTCGCGAGAGCTGGTTTCAATCTGCTGCGTATACAGCCTGAGATCCGCGGTCAGTTCCAGATAACGCTGATCGTAGCTGGCATCGCGCAGTACGATATAGGCGTTAATACCGGCGCCGATAAAGCCGGCCAGCATCAGCACAATAAACAAACTGATGGAGCGATTCGCACGCAAGCGCGAAACGCCGCTGTCTTTACTTAATTTCATTCTCCGGACTCCAGGCCGTCTAGACTGTGGCTCTCTCTAATTCCCCATTGCAGCCCGGTCAGGCTGCGACGTTATAAAATCTGTCGTCCTGAATCAGCTTTTCAGGACTGAACACCGACCAGCGCTCCCCGTCGCGCTGATATGCTCCCTCGATGTAAGGCAGCAACGGTTCCGGCGTTTCTTCAGGTACGCCGGCACTGTACAAATCCACCGGAAAGGTTTCCATTCCGCGGACACTACTTACAATCAGGCCGCTGTAGAGTTCACCCAGCTCCAACACCAGCACGCGATGCTCTTTGCGGTCGCGACCAAGCGTGCCACCGAGAAAGGCCTCCATATCCATCAACGGCAGCAGGCGCCCGCGCACATTGGCGATGCCGCGCACCCAGTCCTGCACCGACGGTAAACGGGTGTGGGCGGGAATTGTCAGAATCTCAGTGACCTGACCCATCGGCGCCACGAGTTGCGCACCACACAGGGTAAACGCGATACCAGTCCATTCAGGAACTATTTCGGTTTGTTGCGGCAGACCTGTTGCAACGGCAACGCTGCGGTTAGCGTAGGTCAGTAATTGCTGAAAGGGATCGGCAGGTAATTCCATTTCACCCCCGGTCAGGCAGTCAGCACCGATTTGATGGTGCTAACCAAGGTGCTGTCGTCAACGGGCTTAGTCAGATAGCCCTTGGCTCCCTGACGTTTGCCCCACAGGCGATCCGTCTCCTGGTCTTTGGTCGTTACAATAATCACCGGGATGCCGCTGGTCGCAGAGTCGCTGGTCAATTGCCGCGTCGCCTGAAACCCATTCATGCCGGGCATGACAATATCCATCAATACCACGTCAGGCAGTTCCGCCCGCGCCATTTCAACACCCTTTTCCCCAGTTTCAGCAGTCAGCACTTCATAGCCGTGCTTGCTCAGCATTTGCGAGATTTTGTAAGTTTCCGTCGGCGAATCGTCGACAATCAAAACGCGAGCCATGCTCAATTCTCCATAATTCGCAAGGTTATTATTGTTATGCCGCAGCCACGTGGGACTGAATAGCCTCAAGTAATTCGTTTTTGCTAAAAGGCTTGGTCAGGTATTGGTCAGATCCAACAATACGCCCCTTCGCCTTATCAAAGAGACCATCCTTGCTTGACAGCATGATGACCGGTGTCTTGTTGAATTCACTATTATTTTTAATCAAGGCACAGGTTTGGTAGCCATCCAGGCGCGGCATCATGATATCAACAAAAATGATGTCGGGCTTTGTGTCGGCAATCTTTGCCAAAGCATCAAAACCGTCGGTCGCGGTTATTACCGCACAACCCACCTTTGTGAGCAAGGTCTCAGCGGTGCGACGAATCGTTTTACTATCGTCGATCACCATGACTTTGAGGTTTTCGAAGTTTACTTCCATATTCTCACCGTAAAACTGCCGGTCGCGTACTCAACACACGTACAGCTTATATTATTGTCCAAGTCAGTTCCCCTGTTTAACACGGATTCAAGGTTTAATCCATAACTGACGCTGGCAGCGAGGAAATTTGCCCGCCGCAGGCACGCACAAACACCGTGTTTTCCCACCTTCGAATCAATAGGTTATGATCGCAGCCTGCAGAGTTAGCGCGAGGCCTAAGTAGATGCCGATTAAACTTGGTGTAGTCATGGATCCCATTGATCGAATCCACTACAAAAAAGACTCCACCCTAGCCATGCTGTGGGCCGCCAGTCGCCGCGACTGGCAACTGCAGTACATGACACCCGAATCGCTGTTTGTCGCGGATGGCAAGGCCTGCGCCACCATGCAGCCCCTGCAGGTGTTCGAAAACCCTGAGCATTATTACTCGCTGGGCGACCCTCAGGATCTGCCACTGGCAGACCTGGACGTGATCCTGATGCGCAAGGACCCCCCGTTCGACAACGAATTCCTCTACGCCACGCACATACTGGAAATCGCCGAGAAACAGGGCGCACTGGTCGTCAACCGTCCCCAAAGCCTGCGTGACTGTAACGAGAAGCTGTTTGCAGCCCAGTTTCCCCAATGCATCCCCCCGCAAGTGGTCACGCGCAGTGCTGCACGTCTGCGAGAGTTCCATCGCACCCACGGCGATATAATCCTGAAACCTTTGGACGGCATGGGCGGCGCATCGATCTTTCGGGTGGGGCCAAGCGATCCCAATCTCGGCGTTATCATTGAAACCCTGACCCGGCACGGCCAGGAAACGGTTATGGCGCAGCGCTTCCTCCCTGAAATACGCGATGGGGATAAACGGGTGCTACTGATTGATGGTGAGCCCGTCGACTACTGCCTGGCGCGCGTTCCCGCCCAAGGCGAAACCCGCGGCAATCTGGCGGCCGGCGGCACCGGACGCGCGCAGCCCATCAGCGACCGCGATCGATGGATCGCCAGTCAGGTAGCGCCGGTGCTGCGCGAAAAGGGCCTGCTGTTTGTCGGCTTGGATATCATTGGCGATTATCTGACCGAAATAAATGTCACCAGCCCCACCTGTATTCGCGAAATAGACCGGGCTTATAATACGGGTATTGCCGACCGACTGATGGACGCCATCGCCACCCGCATAACCGGATCCGACTGATAACAATGAATGCCGTCGCCCAGACAGCCTCACCACAGCCCGACAAACTAGGCTTCTTTTTCTGCCTGGCCGTCGCCCTGCACGCGGCCATTATCCTGGGCGTGGGTTTCACGGAAGAACTGCGCCAGCGCTCAGCCCCGCGACTGGAAATTACACTCGCGAAATTCAAGTCAGACCCCAATCCGAATGCCGATTTTCTGGCCCAGCACGATCAACAGGGCAGCGGCACACTCGAAGAAAAAGCCCTGATCACTACCGATAAACAGCGACCGATGCGCGATACCCTGCATTCGTCGCCGGAAACACTGACCCTCGCCAAACAAAAGCAGGCCGCTGACACCCAGAAGCTGCTCAGCTCCAATGCAACAGCCGAGCGCAAAACCTCCCAGAAAGATAAGGAAAAAGAACAGCTGACGGAGCTGATCGACGGCCCCGCAGACAGCACCCGGTTGAGCCGCGAAATTGCCAGCCTGCAAGCCAAGCTGGATATTCAGCGCCAGGCCTACGCCAACCGCCCCCGCGTTAGGCGCCTCACCTCCATGTCCACGTCCCGATCAATCGACGCGGAATACCTGCATCACTGGCGCACCGAGGTGGAAACAATCGGCAACAACAACTATCCCGACCAGGCCAAACGACTGGGCCTGGAAGGTTCGCTCAGGCTCATGGTGGCACTGCTACCCGATGGCAGTATCGACAAAGTGGAAATCCTGCAGAAATCCGGGCACCCACTGCTCGACAGCGCCGCCATTCGGATTGTTCGCCTCGCCGCCCCCTTCGCCCCCTTCCCCCCCGAGTTGCGACGCGAAGTCGATGTGCTGGAAATCATCCGCACCTGGCGTTTTGAACAGAGCACTCTCACCTCGGAAAGTTGATATTCACTTGTGTTCCCCTTCAGCTGGGCGATAATGAACCCATGCGTGAAAACACCCTCAAAAACCACTTCCTGATCGCCACACCTGCGCTCAACAGCGGTTTTTTCGCGGGCAGCGTGACCTACATCTGCGAGCACGACAAAGACGGCGCCATGGGAATTGTGGTCAACCACCCGCTCGACGTTAGGGTCGACGAGGTACTCGATCAGTTGTCGCTGGCCGATGCCGCGTACCCACACAATGAACCCGTATTCGCCGGTGGCCCACTGCACACCGACCGAGGTTTTGTGTTGCACAGCTCGGCAGCGCAGCGCTGGCAGGAATCAATCGCCATCAGCAGCGATATTCAGCTCACCACCTCGCTCGACATTCTCGGCGATATCGCCACCAACGCCGGCCCACCATACAACCTGATCGCTTTGGGCTACGCCGGCTGGGCCCCCGGGCAACTGGAAGCCGAACTCGAGGAAAACGCGTGGCTGACAGTCCCGGCGGATCACCACCTTCTGTTTGAAGTACCCCACCATAAAAAGCTGGATGCGGCGCTACGCAAAATGGGCGTCGATCTGGCCAAACTTGCACCTTACACCGGCCACGCGTGAAAACGATTCTCGGATTTGATTACGGCACACGCTGGATTGGTGTCGCCGCCGGACAGACACTGACCGGCACCGCGACCGCCCTGCAACCGTTGATGGCAAAAGACGGCGTTCCCCGCTGGGAAGAAATTGAAGGCCTGCTGCAAGAGTGGAAACCACAGCTGGTGATTGTCGGGCTGCCCCTGAACATGGATGGCACAGAATCAGAGCTGAGCCAGCGTGCACGTAAATTCGGCAACCGCATTCACGGCCGTTTTGGTGTCGACATTGGTTTCTGGGACGAACGCTTAAGCAGCTTTGAAGCCAAGGGCGACATCATCGAGCAGCGCCACAGCAAGCAGTTCAAGCAGATGAAGGTAGACAGCCTGAGTGCCAGGCTGATTCTGGAATCGTGGATGCGCAGCCAACCTGAGTAAATCCGACCGCGCCAATGATCACGCTAGCGTTTATAGCCACCCGGCCGCGGCGCATTTGATTCGTCATCCATCAGCGACAGCCGTTTCGACATCTCACCCAATTGGTCCGAATCTGCCCCACCCATCTTGATCATCAACCGCAAATCATTGGGGGAGTCTGCATGTGCCAAGGCATCTTCATAGGTGATCTGCCCGTCGCTGTAGAGCTCGAACAAGGCCTGATCAAAGGTCTGCATGCCCTGCTCTGTGGAGCGTGCCATCAAGCTTTTCAGCTCATGGACTTCGCCTTTACGGATCATATCCGATGCCAACGGCGAATTCAGTAACACCTCAATACAGGCGCGGCGACTCTCGCCATCCGGGGTAGGGATCAGCTGCTGGGCAATCATCGCCTTGAGGTTTAGCGACAAATCCATCCACAACTGACCGTGACGTTCGGCCGGGAAAAAGTTCTGAATGCGATCCAGTGCCTGGTTGGCGTTGTTTGCGTGCAAGGTACACAGGCACAAGTGGCCGGTTTCGGCAAAGGCAATTGCGTGCTCCATGGTCTCGCGGGTACGCACCTCCCCGATGAGAATGACATCCGGCGCTTGCCGCAGCGTATTTTTCAGCGCTACTTCAAAGGATTCGGTATCAATGCCCACTTCGCGCTGGGTCACGATACAGCCATCGTGCTTGTGTATAAACTCAATCGGATCTTCGATGGAGATAATATGACCGCGCGAATTCTTATTGCGGTGACCGATCATCGCCGCCAGCGAGGTTGACTTACCCGTACCGGTTGCCCCAACAAAGATGATCAGGCCGCGCTTGGTCATAGCCAGATCTTTGACAATATCCGGCAGCCCCAATTCATCAATCGTGGGTATCTGCGTTTCAATGCGGCGCAGCACCATGCCGGCAAAATTGCGCTGCTGGAAAGCGCTCACCCGGAAGCGGCCTATGCCGCGAGAGCTGATCGCAAAATTGCATTCGCGCTTTTCAGCAAACTCCCGACGCTGGGCATCATTCATCACGCCCAAAACCACTTCGCGCGACTGATCCGGCGACATGGCCTGAGTTGAAAGGGGCATCATTTTGCCGTTGAGCTTGATCGACGGCGGAACTCCAGCCGTGATAAACAGGTCGGACGCCCCTTTCTCGACCATCAGCTTCAACATTTTTTCAACTATCACTGCGTAACCTCAGGCTCAGAAGTTTTCGGGGAACCGCGCTTTCGCTTTTGCCGCATCACGGCTGATCACTTTGCGTTTAAACAGAGCCTCCAGACACTGGTCCATGGTCTGCATGCCAAGGTCGCCACCGGTCTGAATAGACGAATACATCTGCGCCACCTTGTCTTCCCGAATCAGGTTCCGAATCGCGGGGGTGCCCAACATGATTTCGTGGGCTGCCACCCGACCACCGCCCTGCTTTTTGAGCAGGGTTTGCGAAATAACGGCCTGCAGCGATTCAGACAGCATCGAGCGAACAATCGACTTCTCTTCGGCCGGAAAGACGTCGACAACCCGGTCAATGGTTTTGGCCGCTGAAGTGGTGTGCAAGGTACCAAACACCAAGTGACCGGTTTCGGCCGCGGTCAATGCCAGGCGGATGGTTTCCAGATCCCGCATCTCGCCCACCAGAATAATGTCCGGATCTTCCCGCAGGGCCGAGCGCAGCGCCTCACTGAAGCCGTGGGTGTCACGATGCACTTCACGCTGATTGACCAGACATTTCTTCGACTCGTGTACAAATTCGATGGGGTCTTCAATGGTCAGAATATGCTCAAAGCGGGTGTCGTTGATAAAGTCCATCATCGCCGCAAGGGTTGTGGATTTACCAGAGCCGGTCGGCCCAGTCACCAGCACAATCCCTCGGGCATAGCTTGAGATTTTCTTGAACACATCACCCATGCCCAATTCGTCCATGGTCAACACCTTGGAGGGAATGGTTCTAAAGACCGCGCCAGCGCCACGGTTCTGATTAAAAGCGTTTACCCGAAAACGGGCAACACCGGGCACCTCGAATGAAAAGTCAGTTTCCAGGTATTCCTCAAAGTCGCGACGCTGCTTGTCACTCATGATTTCATAGATCAGGCTATGAACGTCTTTGTGTTCCAAGGGCGGCAGATTGATCCGCCGCACATCGCCATCAACCCGTATCATGGGCGGTAAACCGGCAGAAAGGTGCAAATCAGAGGCATTTTGCTTAGCGCTGAAGGCCAGTAATTCTGTAATATCCATGCTTTTCCTTGTTATTCATCGGCGCTGGAAAACAGCGCGCACGGTTTGAGCGTAGGAGTACGAGCTACCCGACATGATCGACGAAGCTTTGATTAACCGCAATATAGCAGAGCTGCGCCAGCGCATCCGCCTTATTGCACAAGAATGCGGCCGCGACCCCAATGATATTACCGTACTTGCGGTCAGCAAGACCCGCCCGGCGGCAGCTATTCGCGTGGCTGCAAGCGCAGGGCTCACCAATATCGGCGAAAATTATATTCAGGAAGCCGTCGACAAGCAGCTCGAGTTACAGGATCTGCCGCTGCAATGGCACTGCATCGGCCCGCTGCAATCAAACAAGACCCGGCTCGTCGCCGAGCATTTTCACTGGGCCCATACCGTTGACCGACTCAAGATCGCGCAGCGCCTAAACGATCAGCGCCCGAGCACACTGCCAGCACTGAATGTCTGCTTGCAGGTCAATATTGATCGCGAGCCCCAGAAAGCGGGCGTAGCGCCCGACGAACTGAAGAACCTGGCCGAGCAGGTTGCTACCCTGCCCAACTTGATGCTGCGCGGTGTGATGGCCATTCCCGCCGCGCGGGACGATACAGCTGCTCAGCGGCAGACCTTTGCAGCGGTGCGCGCCTGTTTTCAGTCCTTGCAGGGTGAATACCCACAAATGGATACGTTATCCATGGGCATGTCACGGGATTTCCCGGCGGCCATTGCCGAAGGGTCAACCCTGGTGCGAATTGGCACAGATATTTTCGGAGCACGCACCTGATCATGCTGGATATCGTACTCTACCAACCGGAGATCCCACCCAATACCGGCAACATAATCAGGCTGTGCGCAAACACCGGCATGCGCCTGCATCTGATCAAACCACTGGGTTTTGCCCTGGATGACAAGCGACTGCGTCGGGCCGGGCTGGATTATCACGAGTGGGCCGACGTTAAAACCCACACTGACTGGGCGAGCTATCTTGAGCACGAACAGCCAAGGCGAGTATTCGCGTGCTCCACCAAAGGCACCCGCTTTTATAGCGACGCGCAGTTTCAGCCCGGCGATTGCCTAGTCTTTGGTCCGGAAAGCCGCGGCTTGCCCGCAGACTTCCTGGCAGCCCTGCCCAGCCAGCAGATTCTCCGCCTACCGATGAAAACCGATAGCCGCAGCCTGAATCTGTCCAACGCTGTGAGTATTTTTGTTTATGAGGCGTGGCGCCAGTCAGGCTTTAGCGGCGGGCAGTGATCCGGACATCGCCGTCCGAAACCAATCCACAAACCAGCGCAATGCTCGGCCGTTCTGGCCTTTTTTCCAGGCCAGTACCAGCTCGCTCGGAGCATCTGTTTTCAGCATTGGCGGCATCACCAACTCACCCCTGGCCAGCTCCCGCTCTATACAATGACGCGGCAAGTAGCCAACTCCGAGCCCCCGACGTTGCAGCTCAATTTTCTGGGCAATGGACGACACAGCCAGAATCGGCTGCGACGGAAACACACGCCGGGTCATCACGGCGCGGTGCCGGGCGGTGTCGCGCACGACAATAGCGCGAAATGGCGCAATATCGTCGGGTGATAGGGGGCGCGAAGGCTGCGCTAGCGGATGAAATGGCGCCACTGCAAACACAAACTCAACCACCATCAGCGAGCGCACCTCCAGCTCTGCCGGCACATCTGGCAAACGTGGTGCACCCACAACCAGATCAGCCCGCCCCTCCAACACCGCTTCCCAGGCACCGGACAGCACCTCTTCGCTGAGCCGCACTTCGGTGCCTGATTCAAGCCCGGTAAAGGCCGCTAGAGCATCGGCCACCACGTCGAAATCGATCAAAGAATCAATTGCGATGCGCAGCTGGGATTCCCATCCCCGCTCCGCCTGACGCGCGGCCTCTGCCAATCGATCAGCGGCCTCCAACAAGCCTCGCCCCTGCGCCACCAGTAGCCGCGCAGCCGGAGTCATCACCGCGCGGCGCCCTTCTTTATTAAACAGCTGCACACCCAGTTCCTGCTCCAACTTTTGCACGGCATAGGTAACCGCCGATGGCACTTTGTGCAGCTGCTCAGCCGCCGCCGCAAAGCTACCCGCCCGCTCAATCGCGCTGAGCACTTCCAATGCCTCTAGAGTTAACGCTCGCATACTTATTAGTTTGAATTATTTGAACAATTACTCCAAATATCTTCGCTTTTTATTCTCATATCAAGAACTAAAATGGCATTCACACTCAGGAGTATGGTCATGAACACGAAACGAACACTACAAGCTGTCTACCCCGCACAGCCCAGCCGTGACGGTGACGGCGTGCGCATTCAACGCATTGCTCCGGCGGGGCAATTTGGGCTGTTCGACCCTTTCCTGATGCTCGATGAAATTGCCAGCGACCACGCGGCAGATTATATCGGCGGCTTCCCGGAACACCCTCATCGCGGCTTTGAAACTGTAACCCTCATGCTCAAAGGTCGCATGCGCCACCGCGACCACCTCGGCAACGAGGGCATCATCGGGCCCGGAGATGTGCAGTGGATGAGCGCAGCGAGCGGCATACTTCACTCAGAGATGCCCGAACAAGACGAGGGACAGCTGCACGGCTTTCAATTATGGATCAACCTTCCGGCACGGGAAAAAATGGCGCCGCCCCAGTACCGAGAAATTCAGGCTGACGACATACCACTCTGGCAACCCAGCCCAGGTGTCGTCGCCCGTGTTATTGCTGGCCAGATAGGCGGCATACAGGGGCCGGTTCAGGGTGTGGCCACGCAGCCTCTTGTGGTCGATCTAACGCTTGAAGGCAAGGCCAAAGTTGATATTCCCGTCTCATCCACGGCAACCGTGGTGGCCTATGTATTTCGCGGGGAAGCCACATTGCCTGCCAGCCCTGCGAGCTCGGGCACCGCAGTGGTCTCCGCGCAACATCTGGCGCGGATGCACCCAGGAGAAACATTCAGCGTAAGCAATTCCCGCAGCCACACCACACAGTTGCTGGTATTGGCCGCCGAACCGCTAAACGAGCCAATAGCCCACTACGGCCCCTTTGTAATGAATACGCGCGATCAAATCGAGCAGGCGCTGAACGATTTCCGCAACGGCACATTCACCGAAACCACGACTCGGTGATTCTCTACGACCTAAAACGAAACTATCCCATTTCAGGAGTTCAACAATGAATATTCTCGGCATCAACGGCAGCCTGCGGCGACAATCACTCAACCTGAGTTTGTTGAAAGCTGCTGGCGACCACCTCGATCAGGACACCGTGTTTGACATTGTGAGCCTGGCCGACCTGCCTTTTTACAACGAGGACCTCGACGGCGACAACAAACCCCAGCCCGTTGTAACCTTCAAGCAGCGCATCGAGGACGCAGACGCCCTGCTGTTTGCCACACCCGAATTTAATCACAGCGTGCCAGGCGTGCTACAAAATGCGATCGATTGGGCTTCACGCCCGGCATTCAACTCACCGCTGACACACAAGCCTACTGCAATACTCAGCGCGTCCATGAGCCCAATCGGTGGCGCCCGGGCGCAGGCTCAGCTGCGTACCGTACTCCATGGCACACTGTCGCCGGTATACCCGAGCATCGAGTTTTTACTGGGCTCAGCTCATCAGGCCTTTGACGACAGCGGTCAGCTCATCGATGAAACAGCACAAGCGCGATTACAACGCTATATCACGGGTTTTCAGGAGTGGCTGGCGCGGCAAGCTTGAGCGACGCTACAACGCCCCGTAGAATCCCCTCTTCATTGAGGGGAAAGCCGTGTTCAATAACATACTCTTCGTCTGCACAGGCAATATCTGCCGCAGCCCAGCCGCCGAATACCTGCTTAAGCATCAGCTCAACCAAGCAGGAAGAGTCGGCATTACTGTGAGCTCGGCAGGTCTCGGCGCGCTTGTCGACCACCCCGTCGAAGACAATGTCGCGGCGCTACTCAGCGCAGACGGCATCGACCCCAGCGCACACCGGGCGCGTAAAATAAGCAGTTCCATGACTAACTCTGCCGATTTGATACTTACCATGGAAAGCCATCAACTGGATGAGCTCCATCGGCGCTATCCGGAGAGCCGAGGGAAATGCTTTCTGTTGGGAAAATGGCAGAACGACCTGCCGGTACCTGACCCCTACAAACGCTCGTCCGAAGCCCATGAGATAGCTTACAAACGGGTAAAAGACGGGGTTTCTGCCTGGGCGAAAAAACTCTAACGTTTTACAGATAGCGAAAATAAAAAACCCGGCATACGCCGGGTTTTTAGTGTGTACTGCCTAGTGACGGTTGTTACACGTCCTGGGCCAGCGCCTTTTCACGCGCCAACTCACGCTCCATGAACTCCAGCCATTGCTCGGCATATTTCTGCGAACGCTCATTTTTCTTCGCTTCGCGGAAAGCCTTGCGGGCCGCGTCATAGTTCTTCAGGTTGAACTCCGCCATACCCAGCACCAACTGTGCACTATCCGGGCGT
The DNA here is from genome assembly GCF_057445395.1 of Litorivivens sp. Lineage (NCBI taxonomy): Bacteria > Pseudomonadati > Pseudomonadota > Gammaproteobacteria > Litorivivens > Litorivivens sp. The sequence continues at coordinate 12,634 of NZ_JBVBUV010000025.1, read as the reverse complement.
TTTACGCCGCCTTTCTGCAAGCCGTTGCGAACCGCTTCAGCAGCCTTCTCAAACTCGTCGTTATCCAGATAGATATTACCGAGTCGAGTCCAAAGCTCGCCTTTGTCCGATTTGGCTGCGGCAGCACGCATCTCAGGAATCGCTTTTTTGATTTCCTGCGCCTGACGCCAAGAGTTAGCCAGCAACTCCAGATTCTTCGAGGTCGGGTCGATCTGCTTCGCCTTGATACCCTTGTCGATCACTTTGGCCGCCTTGTAAGGCACCTCGATCGACAGGAACAGGTAAGCCATATTGATCAGCTCTTTTTCCTTTTCCAGCAGGTTCTGCACGTAGGCGGTTTCCATGGCCGAGACCATGTCTTTCTCGCGCTTAAGCTCGCCGTACATTGCCGCCAGCTGCTGCCAGTAGGCTTTTTTCTGGTAGTACTTCAGCGTTTCTTCCAGAATATCGACAACTTTTCTGATGTCGTTTTTCTCGAAGTACAGGTATCGCTGCAAGCCCCACCACTGCTCTTTGGGTATCTTGCCTTTCGATTTGTAATCGTTGATCGCAATTTCGACGTGTTCCAACGATTTACGTTGATTGCCCAACTGGTAATAACCCTGACTCAGCAAGGCGTGTGCGTTTGCACCCACGGGCTCACCAAGCTCTTCTTTAAGCTTGAACCAGTTGAGCAGGGTATCCACCCCTTTCTTCCAGTCTTCTTTTACGAAGTAGAGCTGCGCAATGGTGAACTTCGTGTTCACTTCCATCGCGTAGGGAATGTCTGGTTGCTTAATAACTTCTTCGTAAGCACCCAAAGCCCGGTTATAGTCTTCTTGGGTAAAGTAGATAAAGGCGTATAGATTAAACAGGTTGGCCAGCTCATAGCTGTTCAACGCGCCGCGGCCTTCCTTGTCACGCAATTCGTTCAACTTGCCTAGCGCTTCGTTGTACTTCTTCTCTTCCGCCAACAATTGCGCTTCATTGAGCTTTTCAAACACTTTGGCACGGATCGCCGGCGTTCGCCGGGTTGCCTGCTTCTTCTTGTCCTGCGCCTGAACTTTGCCCAGTGCGGTTTCACCCAGCACCGGCTCAACCGTGGTCGTGACCAGGGGCACCGCAAAATTGACGGCAACCCCCAGCGCGGCCGCTGTCAGCCAGCGACCGACTGACTGAACACGGCTACACGGTTTGCTCTGTATCATGTTGTCAGTCTTCATTTATCCAACTCGTAGGTAAAGCGGTTTTGGATACCGGGAACTTCGATCGGATCCCCGTCCACAACCCGCGGCTTGTATTTGAACTTCTCCGCAGCTTTCACAGACGCACGTTCAAAATAGCCCGGCGGTGAACAGTCAACCGGTGTAATGTCGCGTGTGGTACCTGATTTGGTCACCGTATACTCAACCGTACAGTAGCCTTCCACACCGCGACTCTGTGCACGACGAGGATAGATCGGGGCCACTTTAACGATAGGCAGATACTCACCATCTGATGCCGACAGACCGCCCTGCGCGTTGGTCAGGGAGAGCTGCTGTGTTGGCGCCATATTGACCACCTCCACATCAGGGTTGATATCTTCCATCTCCGGTTGTTCCATATCCGGCGGCGGCTGTTCAGGCTCCGGCGGCTTATCCGGCTTGCGATCGATATTGGTTTCAATATCGCGATCCGGCATATCTATGTCGGCGATGCGGGTGGCTGGCTTGTCGTCCAGGCTCTTGTCGGCTGTTTCGATCAGTGTCGGCATCAGCACAAACAGAGCAGCGGTTACGACAAAGCCAAGCGCAGCGCCTATGAGTAGTCTGAGTCTATTCATAAGCCTTTAGTCATCTTCAGTGGCCAGTGATACGTCGTAAACACCCGCTGCCCGCGCCGCGTCGATAACCGCGGTGACGGTTTCGGTGTTGGAGGCCTTGTCAGCCTGAACAACGACCGCGCCCTTCGGGTTTTCCGCATGCATACGTTCGATCACCGAACGCACGGAGCGCTTGTCCACGCGCCGCTTGTCTATCCAGATCTCGTTCGTGGCATTTACTGCCACCAGGATATTGACGTTTTCTTTCTTGGTGGCTGTCGATGCTTCCGGCCGATTCACCTCAATGCCCGCTTCCTTAATAAAGGAGGCAGTTACAATGAAGAAAATCAGCATGATAAAGACCACGTCAAGCATCGGCGTCAGGTCAATTTCGGAAGCGTTTTCTTCAGCTCCAGCTCTTCTCATTCTGCGCATGTTGGAATCTCTTAATGATCTGTGGTCAGGTGGTCTTTCAGTAGTTCACTTTCGCGCTCGGCGATTCGGGTGATATAGGTATTACCGAATACCCCTGAAAGCGCGGCAACCATTCCGGCCATTGTCGGAATCGTAGCTTTGGAAACACCACCAGCCATGGACTTGGCATCCCCACCACCGGTTACAGCCATGATGTTGAACACTTCGATCATACCGGTCACCGTTCCCAGCAGACCCAGCAGTGGACACAAGGCCACCAGAGTCTGAATCAGGGGCAAGTAGTCCTTGATCTTCAGGTTAACCCGGGAAATCAGCAGTTCGCGTATGGCGTGGGCATTCCACGACTTACGCTCGCTGCGAGACTCCCAAACCTGCATAACCTGATCAACATCCTGTTTGAGACCGAACCGGAAGTACCAGAAACGCTCAAAGAGCAAGGTCCACATCAGGAAGGTCACGGCGGCGATCAACCAAAGTACATCGCCGCCGGCATCCATGAAGCGCCGAATGATGTCTGCCCATTCGTACAGCTGATACATGGATTAGGCCCCCTGTTTAGCCTCAGTGTGCTGAGCGACAAGGCCTGTGCTCTGCTCTTCCAGAATGTGGATGATCTTCTTGGAACGACCGCTCACGATTGTGTGCAGCAGTACCGTTGGGATCGCCACGCACAGACCCAGTACCGTTGTTACCAGTGCACCGGAGATACCACCAGCCATGGCTTTCGGATCACCTGCACCGAAGATAGTAATTGCCTGGAAGGTAATGATCATACCGGTAACCGTACCCAGCAGACCCAGCAGCGGCGCAACCGCAGCGATGATCTTGAGCAGGTTGAGTGATTTCTCGAGGTTCGGCAGCTCTTTCAGAACGGCTTCAGACAACTTGAGCTCGAGGGTCTCGGAATCCATTGTCGGATTGTCCTCGTGTACTTTCAGCACACGACCCAGCGGGTTGTTGTCGTTGGCAGAACCAGACTTAAGCTGAGAGTTCACTTTCGCTCCAACCATGGTCAGAACCAGCAGACGCCAGATCGCGATAATGAAGGCAATCACACCCACTGCGGTAATGATCTTACCCACAACGCCACCTTGCTCCCAGCGCTCGAGCAGCGTCGGGCTGTCGATCAGGGCCGCCAGGAAAGTACCGCCAGTAGGACCGGTCGGGTCGATACCGAAAGCGTGGTAGCCCTCGCTTGCGTTAGCCAGCTCTTCAGCCCAGCCCAGGTAAGGACCGCTTGGCTGACGAGGCAGAATTTGCAGGCTGCCACTTTCCGGCTCGTACTTCAGGTACTTGCCTTCGCCGTTCACGATGTTGAATGTGCCGACGCGAGTTACCTTCTGCTTGGTGGTTTCACCAGAGGCGCTGGTAACGTCAGTTTCGAAACGCACCACACGGCCTGCTTCGGTCATTTCAACCATCAGGGCGTGCCACATCTTCTCGATCTCAGCGATGCTGGGCAGCTGTTCAGCACCCGCCATCTTGTCGATCAAACCGTTTACAAATGCTTCACGACCAGGAAATTGCACGCTGACCAGCGAGCTCTGATAGTTAGAACGCAGATCGCCCGCTGTAGAGGTCAAGTGACCAAACAGCTCTGTCAGGGTACCCAGACGCTCTTTCAGCTGACGCTGCTTATCAGTCAGCACCAGTTCCAGCTCTTCGAATTTACCTTCAAGAGCCGCAGAACGCGCTTCCTCTTTTTTAAGCATATTGCGGGCTTCGTCCAGCAGTTCTTGCTGTTGGTAACGAGCCGCTTTGAAACGCTCTTCGCGGGCGCGATTTTCTTTGGCTTCCTTGACGCGACCCTGCTCCACGTGGCGCAGCAGCTCATCAAGGGATTTCGCTTCCTGGGCAACTACAGGCGCGGAAACGATTGCCAGCGCACTGCCCAGAGCGATCAATGCAGATTTCAACATTGTCTTTTTCATTACTGAACATCCTCCGGAGCAGGAATCGGCAGTTTCATAATATCGATAGACGCTTGCTTACGAGCAATACGCAAACCTTTCAGGATGGCGCTCTTGTACTCGTTGCCCAGCGGCTCAAACTGGCGCTTCTCGTTGTTCCACATACCGGATTTGTCGGTGTCAGTGGTTTGGTAAAGCAGGGCGATACGGCCAATGCGCAGGAAGTTCACATCACGCTCAACACCGTCAACCTCAGCTTTACCGGCGTAGGTATCGATCTTGCGACCGTATTCGGTTTCGATCTTGTACGCTTCCAGTACCTGGCGGAATTTCTCCGCGATAGATACATCGGAGCGATCCAGGTTATTACGCAGGAATTCAATACGCTGTTCACGCTCTTCCCTGTGGAAAGGCACGTCCAGTCGCACAAACTCTTCCAGGCCATCGATCATCTTGATGATGGTAGGCATCATCTGGCGCTGAATAATCGTCGCCTCATCGATAGACTTCTCAAGCTCTTTAATTCGGCGAATCTGGTTGGTGATCTGTTTCTCAAGGCGCGCGTTGTACACCTTCAGACCATCTACCTGCTTCATCACGGTCTTGTAGTCTTGAAGCAGATCGCTGGTTTGCGATGCCAGCTTGTCGATGCGAACCTGAGACTCGCGGGCCGCACTGTTCTTCTTGTGGCCAACGGCAAGCACTTCCTTAACCGTTGTTTTTGGCTCCGGTGGAGCCGCCGCTGCTGCGTCCTCGCCTGCTTCTTCATCAGACGATGCAGCATGAAGTTGTGCACCTGTCAGAGCCAGCATAGATAGCGACACTGCAAGCGCGACTGATTTCAATCGATGCATATTCATGGGGATTGCTTTTCCTATTAGGGACATGTGTGTAAAGCAGACCGTTTTATTCTTTAAAGAGCTGCAAGTTACAAACCTGTAATTGGTCACAGCGACCCACATTTTAATCACGAGCATTCTTAAGAATCAACGACCGACTGCTTGGGACTGTGACGGCAAAAATCGAGCCCACAAACGTGTACTGTGGTTACGAACTCTCCATCTTTCGGTAACACTTTATTAAATCGAGGTAACAATCTGGTTAAATTTCAGGCTAAAAGGCATAGTGGAGATCACTTATTGACCAACTCACAACCCCAACTGCCACAAAAAATTAACAAAGCCACGTAAAAATAGTGAAAAATTGTTAGTAGGTGGCGACAAGTTCCAGCCGGGTAACACCTTTTTCGACCGAAAAAACCGCTGTTTTCCGAAAGCGTCGTTACGCACCGCGCTCGTAAACAACAAACGAAAAGCGCCAGTCACCTTCCATACCAGGCTGCTCTGACACCTTCACCCAACCTTCATCCAGCGCCGGAAAATAGGCGTCGCCCTCGATTTCGGCCTGCACCTGCGTGAGATAGAGCCGCTGCGCATGAGGCAACAGCGACCGATAGAGCTGCTCGCCGCCAATCACCATAACTTCTGCCACACCATCGGCCTCGGCCACCTCGGTTGCCAGCTGCAGAGCCTGCTCGGTGCTGCGCGCTATGCGCACACCGTCAGCGCGCCAATCGGACTGACGGGTCACCACAATATTGGTGCGCCCCGGTAATGGGCGGCCAATGGAATCAAAGGTTTTGCGCCCCATCACCACCGGCTTACCCAGAGTAGTCGCCTTAAAGTGCTTCAGGTCTGCAGAAATATGCCAAGGTAATGCATTGTCGCGACCAATCACCCGGTTGCGCGACATGGCCGCAATCATCGCCAAGCAAGTCATATGGCGATTGGCGCCTTGATCGCCGGCTGTGGATCATAGTTATCAAAAACAAAATCTTCGAAGGTGTAGTCAAAGATCGACGCCGGCTTGCGCGCAAAGCGCAACGTTGGCAGCGCACCCGGGCGCCGCTTTAGTTGCTCATACACAATATCGTCAGTGAGATGATTCAGGTATAGATGACAGTCGCCAAACGTGTGCACAAACTCCCCCACCTCCAGATCACATTGCTGGGCCACCATATGGGTCAGCATCGCATAACTGGCGATATTAAAGGGCACCCCCAGAAACAGGTCAGCACTACGCTGATACAGCTGACAGGAGAGCCGGCCTTCGGCCACGTAAAACTGAAACAGCGTGTGACAGGGAGGCAGCGCCGCCTTGCCATTGCGCACGTTCTCATGCGGGCTCACCGATTCATCTGGCAGGTCTGCGGGGTTCCAGCCGCTAACTATCAGACGGCGCGAGTCCGGCTTGGTCTTGATCATGCGGATCAGCTCGCTGATCTGATCCACCGTTGAACCATCGGGACAAGCCCAGCTGCGCCACTGCTTGCCATAGATGGGGCCAAGGTCGCCATCTTCCAGCGCCCACTCGTCCCAGATGCTGACACCGCGCTCCTTGAGCCAGCTGTTGTCACAGCTGCCATTGAGAAACCAGATCAGCTCATAGATCACGCTGCGCAAGTGCACTTTTTTGGTGGTCAGCAGCGGGAAACCCTGCTGCAGATCAAAACGTAACTGCCGCCCAAAAACGGAGCGCGTGCCCACACCGGTACGATCCGACTTGTCGACCCCGTTATCAATGACATCCTGCATCAGGTCAAGATACTGCTTCATGATTAGCCTTTATTACCCTGAGTAAAATTTTGCCTGCGGTAGCTCCACACCAAAATACCAATCCCCACCAGAATCATCGGCAGAGACAGCAGTTGGCCGCGGGTTAGCCAGCCAAAGGCGACAAAGCCAATATGCGCATCGGGCTCGCGCACAAACTCCACAAGGAAACGGAAAATGCCGTAGAACAAAACAAACACCGCGCCAACCGACCAGGCCGGGCGAGGCTTGCGCGAAAACCAGAACACGATGGCGAATAATACCAGCCCCTCAAGCGCAAATTGATAGAGCTGCGACGGATGGCGTGGCAATTGCGACGGATCGCGCGGAAACACCATGGCCCAAGGCACATCGCTTGCCCGCCCCCACAGCTCCTGGCCAATAAAATTCCCGAGCCGACCCAGGCCGAGCCCGATGGGCACCAGCGGCGCAACAAAATCCAGCAGCTCACCAAAGCGCAAGCCCTGCGACCGGGCATACCACCACTGCGCCAGGATCACGCCCAACATGCCACCGTGAAAGGACATACCGCCCTCATTGACCTTGAACAGCCACAACGGCTCCGCCAGAAAGCGGTCGAAGCCATAAAACAACACATAACCAACCCGGCCGCCCAGCACCACGCCCAGCGCCCCATAAAAAATAATATCATCCACCTGCTCAGGCGAAACCGGCCGCCAAGCCTGACGACTGCGAGTTCGCGCCAACCACCAAGCCGCGCCGAAGGCCGCCAGATACATCAAACCGTACCAGTGAATCGCCACTGGCCCCAACTGAACGGCGACCGGGTCAAATGCCGGATGCTGCAACATAACTAAAAATTCCTGTATATAAACTGCACGCCAACAACGGCGAGAAAGAGGGCAAACACTCGCTTCAAGTGAGCTTCCGGCAAACGCTGGGCAAGCTTTGCACCAAAGCGCGCAAACAGGGTGCTGGTTAGTACAACCCCTAAAAACGCCGGCCAGTATACAAACCCGCTGCTGTAGGCAGGCAAATCCTCGCGCCCCCAGCCAGCCCAAATATTCGTGGCAAAGCCGACAATGGCGATGGGCAGACCGCAGGCGGCAGAAACACCGACCGCTTTCTGCATAACCACATTCGACCAACTGAGAAACGGCACGGTAAGCGAACCGCCGCCAATACCAAACAGGGCTGAAACATAGCCTATCACGCCCCCCGCAGCCGTTAGGCCAACCCGGCCCGGCACCACGCGGGAAGGTTTAGGCTTCAGCCCCAACCCCATCTGGGCGGCGATCAGCAGGGCAAAACAGCCAAACAGACCCTGCAATAACTGCCCCGCCATGCCCGCCGCCGTGTGTACACCCAGAACCACACCCACCGCGATGGCCGGCGCCAATTTCCAGAACAAACGCCAATCGACATTGCCGTACTCGTGATGGGCACGCACCGAACTGACCGATGTAAACACAATGGTAGCGAGCGAGGTCCCCACCGCCAACTGGGTGAGTGTTGTCGCGGGAAAATCCATAAAGCTGAACGCAAACACCAGTGCCGGGACAATGATCAGGCCACCACCGACACCAAACAGACCAGCCGTAAGGCCGGCCACCGCACCCAGCAGCAGGTAGCCAACTAACAGCACAAGTGGGCGCTATCCTCTCGCCGCACGGGGAATTTTTCGTTTTTCATTTAATCACAAGCCTAGAAAACCTTGGTATTATGGCGCCCACATGCTCAATGTAAACCACAGCCATGTGCCTGATTGTAGTGGCCTGGAAGGCCCACCCCAAGTACCCGCTCATTGTGGCGGCGAACCGCGACGAATACTACCAGCGCCCCAGTATCGCCGCACATTACTGGAAGGAATCCCCCGAGGTATTGGGCGGCCGAGACCTGGAAAAGGGCGGCACCTGGCTAGGGGTAAACCAGCGCGGAGACTTTGCCGCCGTCACCAACTTTCGCGGCGGCGAACTGCCCCCGCAAGGGCGTTCCCGAGGTGAGCTGGTTGCCCGCTATTTGCTGAGCAAGCAATCCACCACAGAATTTATGGGTGGCGTGGACCGCGAGCGCAGCCAATACAATCCTTTCAACCTGCTGATCTGCGATGGCAACGCCTTGGTGTACACCAGCGACATCCACGATAGCTTTCAGGAACTGCCCCCCGGCATTCACGCTATCGGCAACCAGCGCCTGGAAAGCGACGAACGCAAAACCAGCATAGCCCGTGTGGAAATGGCAAAGCGACTGAAAAAGGGGCCCAGCGAGGAGCAGCTGTTTGCCATGCTTGCCGACCCGAAACCCACCTCGGATTCATCCGACCCACTGGAAAACGCCCTGTCGGCGTTTTTCATTCGCGCCATCGAGCGCAACTACGGCACTCGAGCATCCACATTGTTTCTGCGCGACAACCTAGGTAACGGTTTATTTTGCGAACAGCAATTCGATGCCAACGGACCACTCGGTGAACCCAAGCGCTTTACCTTGCAGGCAGCGGCAATGCCAGTTTGACGCACCCCGCAGTTATTGCCGCGGGGGCCGCAACTCCTCACCCAGGTTCGGCTGCAACATCTTGCCAACCCCGGCCGCTGCCATCGCGTTGCGGACCAATTCCCGCACTTCTACCGCCGACTCCATTTTCAATGCGCGCTCAAGCAGATTTTCGGCAGCTTCAACACTGTGACTGCGTATCACGGATTTAACTTTCAGCAGGCTGTTGGCGTTCATCGACAACATGTCGTAACCCATCGCAATAAGCAAAATGGCCGCGCCCGGATCACCAGCCAGTTCACCACAGATACCCACCGGCTTGCCTTCTGCATCTGCCGCCAAGGCAACATCGCGCAGCGCTCGCAACACCGCCGGATGCATGGAGTGATATAGATCCGCCACCCGCGAGTTGTTGCGGTCCACCGCCAGCAGGTACTGCGTTAAATCATTGGACCCCACCGAGAGAAAATCTACGCGTCGCGCCAACTCCCGCGCCTGATAAACAGCGGAAGGCACTTCCACCATGACACCAATAGGCGGTAACTTGGCCTCGACCCCTTCATCCACCAGCTCATCATGCGCCCGGTAAATCAGCTCCAGCGCCTCTTCCAGTTCCGGCACATTACTGATCATCGGCAGCATGATACGCAGATTGTCCATGCCGACACTGGCCTTTAGCATCGCCCGCACCTGCACCAGAAAAATCTCCGGGTGATCTAGCGTAACCCGGATACCGCGCCAACCCAGAAACGGGTTTTCCTCCTCAATGGGGAAATACGGCAGGGATTTATCGCCACCGATATCCAGCGTGCGCATCGTCACCGGGAGAGGCGAGAAAGCCTGCAGCTGCTCGCGATAGATAACCCGCTGCTCTTCCTCACTGGGAAATCGCTCTCGCAGCAGGAAGGGGATCTCGGTACGGTATAGGCCCACACCTTCCGCCCCGTGATCAATCGATTTGGCCACATCCACCATCAAACCGGTATTTACCCACAGCGGTACACGATGGCCATCGAGGGTTTCACTGGGCACATCACGCAGTGCTTCCAGCCCCTTGGTCAGCTGTTGCTGCTCTTCGTAAATGGCTTCGAACCGCGCGTACAATTCCGGCGCCGGATTGTAATGAACAATACCGTTGTAACCGTCCACTACCAGCTTGGCGCCTTCCACCTGTGTAAACGGCAGATCTACCGCCCCCATAATGGTGGGAACACCCATCGCCCGCGCCAGAATAGCCGCATGGGAATTACTGGAACCACGCACGCTAACCAATCCCGCCAGCTTTTCACGCGGCACTTCCGCCAGCAGCGACGCGGTGAGCTCTTCACCCACCAAAATTGTGCGGTCCGGGTACTCAATGTCTCGCGTGTTGGCAGTTTGCAGGTAGGCAAGTACTCGCCTACCTAAATCCTTAACATCGGTAGCCCGCTCTTTCAGGTACGCATCTTCCATGCTTTCAAAGGTGCGAACATGGGAAATAACCACCTGCGCCAGAGCGCCCTGAGCCCACTCTCCTTCCCGGATTTTATCTTCAATCTCGATACCCAGCGCGCGGTCATCCAGCATGCTCAGGTAAACATCAAACAGCGCCTGCTCTTCCTTGGCCAGCCTATCCTGCAAGCGGTTTTTGATGTCAGTGATATCTTCGCGAACTGCCTGCAGACACTGAAAGAAGAATGCGACTTCACCTTCTACATCATCGCAGGGGCGGCTCGGCACCGAGTACAGGTCAGCCTCGGGAATAACCAGCACCGCAATCCCCATGGCAATGCCAGGCGCACCGGGAATACCCTTGAACTCAGCACTGCGCGAGGGGTCACGTCGCCGATTTTTGCCACCGATAGCACCGGTAGCCTTGGCATGGGCAATAACGCCTGCCAACTGGGCCGACATCGTGACCAGAAACGCTTCTTCGTCTTCGTCAAAGCGGCGACTGTCTTTTTGCTGCACAACCAGCACGCCCAGCAGGCGACGCTGGTGAATAATCGGCACGCCGAGGAAGGAGTGATAAAGCTCCTCGCCGATACCTTCAAGATAGAAATAGCTGGGGTGTTCTTCGGCTTTATCCAGATTCAGGGGTTCTTCGCGACGGGCAACCACACCCACCAGGCCTTCATCTTCTCCAAGGCTGGCAACACCCACCAGCTCCGGGTTAAAGCCCTGGTTAGCCATCATGACCAGTCGTTTTGAATCGGGGCTTCTCAGGTAAACGGTACAGACTTCCACACCCATGACCTGGGCAATACGCTGTACCATGATATCGAGCGCCGACTCCAGGTCATCGGCTGAGTTGACCGCCTGAACTATGCGGCGCAGGGCATCCAGCATCATCAGCCGGCCCTCCGTTCGCCGTCACTAACCAACCGACTGTGACGGGGACACAACTCCTTGAGTGCGCGACGATACACATCGCGTTTAAACGCCACCACCTGATTTACCGGATACCAGTAACTTACCCAGTCCCAGGCATCAAATTCAGGCTTGGTAGGATCGCGCGTCAGATTCACGCAGCTTTCGTCGCCGAGAAATTCCAGCAAAAACCACTTCTGCTTTTGGCCGATACACACCGGCCCTTTATGGTTGCGTCGCACCAAACGCTGCGGCAGGCGATAGCGCAACCAACCTCGCGTTGCACCCAGCACGCGCACATGCTCGGGCTTGAGGCCAATTTCTTCTTCCAATTCACGAAACAGGGCCTGCTCAGGACTCTCGCCCTGCTGAATGCCACCTTGCGGAAATTGCCAGGCATCCTGACCTGCTCGACGCGCCCAAAGTACGCGGCCCTGGCCGTCTGCCAGTACCATGCCTACATTAGGTCTGAAGCCTTCCGCGTCGATCACTCTGAACTCGCCTATTTCACATTATCCGCAACGTAATACCTTGTCAGTACAGCAATTTATCAGCCACACTAAAAATTCATTGTTCCACAAATCCCCGCCGCTGGGAATCGCCAGCCGCAACTCCCTCAAAGTCCGTGAAAATTCACGGGCAGGCCGGTATCCTAACGCCCTCTTTCGCAACCAGAGACAACAAGCAACGTGGCACTGGCAATTTTTGACCTCGACAACACCCTGCTCGGTGGCGACAGCGACCACGCCTGGGGCGAATTTCTGGTAGATCGGAATCTGGTTGATGGCGAAGCATTCCGCGAGGCCAACGACCGCTTTTATGAGCAGTACAAAGACGGCGGTCTGGATATACACGCCTATCTGCGCTTTGCGCTGGAACCCCTGACCCGATTCAGCCGCGCCGAACTGGACGAGTTACACCGGGATTTCATGGCCAACTATATCGAGCCCATGAAATTACCAAAGGCCAGTGCGCTGATCGAAAAACACAAAGCCGCCGGCGATCACTGCATGATCATGACCGCCACCAACACCTTTATTACCCGCCCCATCGCCGAAAGTCTTGGGATACCCGACATCATCGGGTCAGAACCTGAG